>NZ_MPJE01000066.1:0-133191 GCF_001975465.1 Chlorobium sp. KB01 | reverse complement strand
CACCCCGTTGGATGTGCCGGTTACGGTTACCCCTGTAGCATCAGCAGGAAACTGCTCCTTATTCTGAATATTTGCAATGCCTGCTCCTGCCATCACGAAAGGAGAGATTTTGCTCTCAGCATTGATATCCGCGAATCCATTAACCATATATGATAGAATGGGGTAGGTTCATTTTTCATCGCCGGATTCCGGTGCGCTGGTTAGGCCGTTATTTACGCCTTAACCCGTACTATTCAGAGTGAACTGGTCAACCTGGTTTGACTGATATCCCGTTGCGGCATCAACACGGAATCTTCCTGTTTTGATGCCGAATGCCCCTTCAACTGCGGCACCGGTATGCATTTTATCGGTCTCAACCTTATCCTGCGCTGTAAATCTATACTCGACATTGTTCATCAGTCCGACGCCACAGGAAGCCCGGACGTAAGGAGTCACTGCTGACGCTGTTGGAGTAGCCGAAAACATGCCTGCACCCAGAAGTGATAAAATGAGCAATCTTTTTTCATGGTTTTGCTGTTTTCGTTGGGGAAAAAATACGTACTCCCGAGCCGAACACTTCTATAACCATCACTCCCACTCAATCGTTGCAGGGGGTTTAGAGGAGATGTCGTATGCCACCCTGTTGATACCGCGCACCTCGTTGATGATGCGGTTGGAAACCTTCGCAAGAAAATCATGCGGTAACTGTGCCCAGTCGGCAGTCATGCCATCCGTTGATTCGACAGCCCGGAGTGCCAGAACATTTTCGTAGGTGCGCTTGTCGCCCATGACGCCTACCGACTGCACCGGAAGCAGCACGGAGAATGCCTGCCATACCTGCTGGTAGAGGCCGCTGGATTTCAGCTCCTCGATATAGATTTCATCGGCTTCACGGAGTATGTCGAGCCGCTCACGGGTGAGTGAGCCGAGCACCCTTACGGCAAGTCCCGGGCCGGGGAAAGGGTGGCGCATCAGGATATCCTCGGCGATGCCGAGCTCACGCCCGACAGCACGAACCTCATCCTTGAAGAGCTCGCGCAACGGTTCAATGAGCTTCAGTTTCATCCGTTTCGGCAGACCACCGACATTGTGATGTGACTTGATGGTTTCCGAAGGGCCTTTGACGCTGACGCTCTCAATCACGTCCGGGTAGAGGGTTCCCTGAACGAGGAACTTCTCCTGATTCATATGCTCTTCGAAGACCTGGATAAAGGTTCTTCCGATGATTTTGCGCTTCTTTTCCGGAGAGGCTACACTTTTCAGGCGATTAAGGAAGAGATCGGAAGAGTCGGCAAGGGTCACCTTAAGACCGAGCGGTTTGAGAAAGCTCATCACCTTTTCGGCCTCATTTTTACGCAAGAGTCCGTTATCGACAAAGACGCAGTGGAGCTGTTTGCCGATGGCCCGGCTTACAAGCACTGCTGCTACCGTTGAGTCAACACCGCCGCTGATGCCGCAGATGACGGTCTCCTTGCCTGCTTTCTGGCGGATATCCTCAATCTGATGCTCGATAAAGCTTTTTGAGGACCAGTCCGGTTTGATGCCGGCAATATCAATAAGGAAATTGGAGAGCAGTTGCTTGCCGTAGAGACTGTGCTGCACCTCCGGATGAAACTGCAGGGCATAGATTTTAAGCGCACCCTTGCTTCCGGAGCTTTCAAACGCGCACATCTCGGAGTTTTCGCTGCTTGCCGTTATCCTGAATCCTTCGGGCAGCCTGACAACCTTGTCGCCATGGCTCATCCAGACATCGGAATCGGGAATGTTGCGAAAGAGCATACTTTCGTGATTGTCGTCGCGCTTGACCAGGATTTTGGCCCGTCCGAACTCCTGCTTCAGTGAACTGGCAACCTTTCCTCCGAAATGTTTTGCAATGGCCTGCAGGCCGTAGCAGATGCCGAGTATGGGGATGCCGAGTGAAAAGATGCCGTCATGAGGCAGTATGGCGTTTTCATCATAGACGCTGGTCGGCCCGCCCGAAAGAATGATTGCCGATGGGTTGTGCTCCCTGATGGTTTCAGGGGTTGTGTTATAGGGGAGAATTTCAGAATAGATACCCAGTTCGCGTGTGCGGCGGGCGATCAACTGGGTGTATTGCGACCCGAAATCAAGTACTAATACCGATTGCATAAAAAAACGGTTGTGTGTTAGGTGAACGGGGAGATCAGAAGGCTCCCGCCGGTTTTGGTTTCGGTTTCGGGAGCGGGTTTACTGCCTGCACCGGACCGGGATTTTTTGGAGCCGGGGGTGGCATCGCATTTCCGGCTCCTTCCGGTACTCCGGCGCTCTCTGCCGGGGCTACGACCGGGGGGCTGGAGTGCTGAACAGGATGTGACTGATAGTATTTAAAGCCTTTCGGTGTGTAGTATTCAATGTAGACATCGCTGCCGAGAAGCTCGGAGGGCGTATTGGTCTGGTTTGAGATCGGTACGGCAATAACCGTTTCAGGAATATGGAAGTACCTGTTTTCCAGTTTGAGTGACGGGTCGCTGTAGCAGCGCTTCATAAATCCTGCCCAGACCGGCAGCGCAGCTCTTGCACCCTGGCCATACTCCATGGAGGTAAACTTGATACGCTCGTCGTCAAAACCTGTCCAGACAACAGCGACAAGCTGGGGTGTAAATCCGGCAAACCAGGCATCCCGCATGCTCTGGGTCGTACCGGTTTTTCCGGCAGCTTCAGCTTCAAAGCCGTAACGGGCGCGTACTGCAACACCGGTACCCTTGTTGATGACATCCTTCAGCATCGAGACCATGACGAAGTTGGTTGTCGAGTCAATGGCAAAGCGGTGATTCGGGGCGTATTCCGATATGAGCCGGCGATGCTTGTCCTCAACCTTCAGGATTGAAACCGGTTCGTTCCAGATGCCGTTATTGGCAAAGGTCGAGAAAGCACCTGCAAGTTCAAGCGGAGTGACTTCTGCAGTGCCGAGTGCGATGGAGAGGTTGGATGGCATTGGTGAGGTGATGCCCATCCTTCTTGCATAGCTTATGATTTCGGCGGTTGTCAGATGCTCATAGGCAAGTCTGACGGTCACCTGGTTCAGTGAGCGGCTCAATGCACTTCTGAGCGAGGTCATGCCGCCTGATGAGCCGTCGGAGTTTCTTGGCGACCAGATGCCGTTACCGCTGTTGAGCGCAAGCGGCTGGTCGAGCACCAGGAAGTTTGAGGGCAGCCCCTTGTCGATAGCGGCGGTATAGACAAAAGGCTTGAAGGTTGAACCGGGCTGCCGTTTTGCCTGCCAGACATGGTCGAACTGATATTTGTAGTCATCGGGAGAAAACTTGTTGCCGCCAACCCACGCCTTGACATGGCCGTTGGTCGGGTCGATAGCCACCAGGGCTACCTGTATTCTTGTTTTGGATCTCAGCAGTTCGTTGAGCCATACCGTGTCGGCTTTGAGTCTGGCCATTGCCTGCTGGTCGGTAAGCCCCTCCTCCTTGTAGCCTTTGAAGCGCTCGCTCTCCATGATCATCTGGTTCTTTAGCGCTTCAGGCCATCGCCATGCGCGGTCGAATGAAGTCTGCAGCTCGGCAAGATGCTCTGCCGCCGCCTGCTGGGCATAGTTCTGCATACGGCTGTCGAGGGTGGTCTGGATGGAGAGGCCGTCGCGATAGAGGTCAATGCTGCCAAGCATCGAGGCCGGTTTGACGGTCTGACGGATATACTCGGTAAAGTATGGCGCAAGACCTGAATGACTTACCGGTGTATAGTGCAGTACAAGCGGGGTTCTTCTGGCAACGGAAGCCTGCTGGGGTGTGATGAATTTCTCTTTCTCCATCAGCGAGAGAATGAGATTTCTTCTTCCGACAGCGCTGACCGGATCCTTTGCCGGATTATAGGCGGTAGGGTTTTTCAGGGTAGCAATAAGGGATGCACTTTCCGGCAGAGTGAGCTGCCAGGCCGGTTTGCCGAAATAGGTATGGGCTGCGGCCTCGATGCCGTAGGCTCCCGAGCCGAAATAGACCGTATTGAGGTAGAGCGCAAGAATTTCGTCTTTTGTATAGGTTTTTTCCAGTTCGATGGCGGTAATCAGCTCCTTCACTTTTCGGCTGACGGTGCGCTCCTGGGTCAGGTAGAGGTTTTTGGCAAGCTGCTGGGTGATGGTACTGGCTCCGTGCCAGCGGGTTCTCCCCTTGATGATGTTTTCACCCATCACCAGAGCCAGTCGCCTCAGATCGACGCCCCAGTGGTTGTAGAACTCCACATCTTCCGTGGCAATAAGGGCATAGCGTGCAGAACGCGGTATCGATTTCAGCGGGATAAAGGTGCGGTTTTTAAGGAAGAATTTGTGCAGCAGCACGCCATCCTCTGAATAGACAAGAGAGGCCAGTTCCGGGTTTGGGTTTTCAAGCTCTTCAAGGCTTGGCAGGCCGAGAAATTTGCCAGCTGCCGACACTTCCGACGTTGTCACGGTGATGGCAATGATGGAGGCAAAGAGGAAAAAAAGGAGTTTGGAAAATAGTTTACTCACAGTATCAATTAATCGTTAAAGTTTATCATGTGCTCTTGATATACCAATCAGTGCAGGATAGTATGTTTTTTTCAGTCAACCATCTCCTGCGGACTCTTTTTATAAAATTGTTCTGCAAATTCAAAATGCTTTTTGAGCTCGGTGGCAAATTCAACGGTCTCTTCGAGCATCAGGAGATGACCGAGTTCACTGAATTTTGTCAGTCGGGTTGGTGCTGCTGACTCTACCTTGCGCTTTTCATAGAGCGTCAGGGTACCTTCCGGAGGAATGGTGTGGTCGGCCATGCCGACACAGCAGAGTACCGGTGAGGCGATCTCAAGGACATGGCGGGTATAGGCTCTGAGTGCTTCGGAATCGATGGAGAACTTTCCGACAGCATTGGTCGCCTCCTTGTCGGACTGTGTGAAATCCTCAATAATGATGTTCTGGTACTCCTCGCTTATCGCTTTGGTTGCCGCACGTTTGATAAAGAGGCTTCTGAGCGGGTCCACAAGGAAGATGTTGCGGAAATTCATGGAGAAATCGATCAGCCCGCCAAGAAAAAAGAGTCCGAGAGAGGTAAACGGGGTCTCTTCGAAAATACCGCATGCGATAATGGTGGCTGAAAGCAGTGCATCACGGAATCGGATACAGAGTTCTGTTGCGACCATCCCCCCCATTGAGTGGCCTACAATATGGAGGTTTCTTGATTTATCCAGCCCGAGATGCTCAATGAGTCCGGCAGCCTCATCGGTAAAACCCTCGATGGTAAAGGTTGGCTGATAGCCTTTGATGACGGTTTTGCCTGTACCGCTCTGGTCATAGGTAATGCAGCGGTAGTGTGGCGAGAGTTGCTCAACCAGCGGCTTCCAGTAGCGGGAGGAGATTGCCCACCCGTTTACAAAAATTACGGCAGGATAGGTCAGTTTTGATGGATCGGACTCTGCTGTGTCTTCATAGTAAAGGCGGCAGCGTTCAGACGCTAAATAACTCATGGGATCGCATTGTGCTTTTTAATCGAAACAAACCCTAATATAATAACAATAATACCTTTTCTTCACTCTTCACTCTCTATGGCGGTATGCGGCCCGGTTGCTACTTTCAGGCTCAATGAGTACATTACACCGCCTGAAACCCGGGCTCTGTTTTTTTCAAAGATCATCATCTATATGGATAACTCCCTCGGCGGCTCGGTTGCTTTTCTCATCGATTTTATCCTGCATATCGATCTGCATCTCAAGCTTCTTGCCGCTCAATACGGCATCTGGCTCTATGCCATTCTTTTTGTCATTATTTTCTGTGAAACAGGACTTGTTGTTACCCCATTTCTTCCGGGTGACTCGCTGCTCTTTGCTGCCGGTTCCCTCGCGGCAATTCCCGGCTCATCGCTTGATCCTCATCTGCTTTTTCTGGTCTTTTTTGTTGCTGCGGTGCTCGGCGATACGCTGAATTACGCTATCGGTCACAAACTCGGGCCGAAAGTGTTCAACTATAAGAGGTCCCGTTTTTTCAACCCCGAACATCTTATCCGTACCAATGACTTTTTTGACCGGTACGGGGGCAAGACGATTATCATCGCCCGTTTTATTCCCATTATCAGAACGTTTGCTCCTTTCGTTGCCGGTATCGGCACCATGACCTACAGCCGGTTTATTCTTTTTAACATTGCAGGTGCGCTGCTCTGGGTGAGTCTCTTCAGTTACAGCGGCTATTTTTTCGGCCAGCTTCCCTTTGTTCAGGAGAATTTCAAACTCCTGATTCTTGCCATTATTGCCATCTCTGTTCTACCGCCGGTTATTGAATATCTGAAGCACCGGTTTGCCGGACGGAAGAGCCGCGATTAATGAGTGTCCGACAATAAAGAGCGGTTCGCGGATGTTAACGGAATGTTGATAACTTGTGGGCCGGTTGCCCGGTGTCTCATGGAGTGCGACGGTCAGGGGCGCTGTTCGGGTGAGACGCTGAGCAGTTAAATCTAAACGGGGATTACCGTTATATCTTTTTTTTATGTCGTCAGGGATGTCTCCTTACTGACAGCCCTGACTCCCTGTTTTCTGTTTTTTATCTACAGGAATGTGGACAAAATCCGGAACCTGTGCTGCCGGGAGCTCCTGCAGCTCTTGTAACAGGGGCAGAAAGCGGAAAAAAAGATTATATTAATCGTCAGATTTTTTTATAATTACTGCCTCATCTTTCGTTTCGGCGTATAGCGCAGCCTGGTAGCGCACTTCCTTGGGGTGGAAGGGGTCGTGGGTTCGAATCCCGCTACGCCGACTCTCTTACCCGAATTCATTTTTGATTTCTCCTTTTTTCTTTTCAGCGAATAACCGGAGATGATTATGGATTTCGAATGCTCGTTTTCTCCTGAGATCAGAGATCTCGTTTCCCGCCCTGCGCTGACCATCAGAACCCGAACAAAAGTGAGTGGCATTGCCCCACTTTTCCAGGAAGGGTATGGTGAAATTGCCCGATTCCTCAAAGAGCGAGGCACGCATCCGGCGGGCCCACCCTTCGCACTTTACTTCAATATGGATATGGATGACCTCGAGGTGGAGTTCGGATTTCCCGTTGAAGCACCACTTGAGGGGTCAGGCCGCATTATCGCTTCATCCACCCCTTCCGGTAAAGCGGTCACTACGCTCTATATCGGCCCCTATAACGAGGTTGAACCGGCCTACGACTCGCTCCTGAAATGGAGCGCTGACAACGGGTTCACTCCTACCGGCAGAGCCTGTGAGGTCTATCTCAATGATCCATCCGTGACTCCCGGGGAGCTCTTGAAGACGGAGATATCGCTGCTGCTGGCGGAGTAGTTCGGGGGGTGCTTACGGCAATTCATAGAGGTTAGAACTTCATAAGGCGTTCCCCGGTTTATCCTTTACGACAGGAGTGATAAACCGAAGGGAGAGCTATGGAACTGAAGGATCTGAATGTTGTTGTGATAGGAGCCGGAATCGGCGGTCTTGCCGCGGGAGCCCTACTTGCTGACAAAGGCGCTCTTGTGACTGTTCTTGAAGCCGAGCAGTACCCCGGCGGGTGCGCTGCTACGTTCTCACACAACGGCTACCGCTTCGATGCCGGTGCGACGATAGGCTGCGGCTTTCATACGGGTGGACCGATGGAGCTGCTCGGCCGAGAGCTTGGAATTGTCTGGCCTGCATCGCCGGAACCGGTAGCCTGGCACTACCGCCATAAGGCGCTTCACCTTGATCTGACCCGCGACCGGCGTGAAATAATGGAGCGCTTTCCCCGCTCCGCAGCTTTCTGGGCTGAACAGGCCGGGCTTTCAAAACTCCTCTGGACTCTCGCAAAAGGGGGGGCTCTCCTGGCCTCCGAAAGCTCCCCGTGATTTTGCGCGTCTTGCCTCCAAAGCTGTCGGGGGACTTCCGGGGACACTGCATCTTCTGAAATATGCTTCACGTACGGCTTTCGACTGGCTTGCATCGCACAGCCTCGACACCGATCCTGATTTCGTACGATTCATCGACTCCCAGCTTCTGATCTCTGTGCAGACCACCTCAAGGCATGCCAATGCCATTAACGCCGCTATAGCGCTTGACCTGCCGGTTTCCGGCGCCTATGCTCTCAAAGGAGGAATCGGCACGGTTGCCGAACTTCTTGCCGCCTCTCTTGTGAAGAACGGCGGTGCGGTGCTCTATGGAAAAAAGGTTGACCGGATCGACTCGGTGCGCAGGCAGGTGTTCGGTCTTGAAACATCGGACGGGAGTGCCCTTGCTGCGGATGTTGTGCTGGCAAACCTTACTTCGGTATCTCTTTCGAAGCTTTCAGAAGAGGCGATTGATCTGCCGGTGCTCAACAGCGAAAGCTGGGAGTGGAGTGCCTTCGTGCTCTATCTCGGTATGGATCCTGAGCTTTTCACTACGCTGCCGACCAATCATATCCAGATCATCGGAGAGGGAGAAGAGCTTGCTGAAGGCAACTCCATTTTTGTTTCAGCCTCGCCGCCGGATGATCCCGGTCGTGCACCCGAAGAGCTCTGTGCGGTAACCGTCTCCACACATACCCGGCCGGGACCGTGGTTTGAGGCCAGAAAGAGGGGAGTAGCAGCTTATCTGGAGCTGAAAAATCTCTATACCCGGCGCGTGCTTGATCTCTTTTCGGAAAAGTTTCCAGCTGCCCGTGAAGCGGTCCGGAGCATGAGTGCGGCAACACCGGTCAGCTGGGAGCGCTATACCGGAAGGGTAATGGGGTGCGTGGGGGGATATCCCCAGACCTCGCTTTTCAGGGTGCGAGGACCACGAACCCGGTTTGATAACCTCTTTCTTGTCGGTGATTCCATCTTTCCGGGTCAGTCGCTGCCCGGTGTGGTGACCGGTGCCCGAAGAGCCGTGGAACTTGTTTCCAGGCAGGCGGCTAAAATCAGGATGTGAGGTTGAAGAGGGGAGATAAAGGACTATATTTCCTTCCATGGAGACCCTTGCGAAACTACAGATTCTTTCAGGCGCGGCGCGTTATGATGCTTCGTGTGCTTCCAGCGGGAGCAGACGCGAGGGAGCGCCTCCGGGAGGTACCGGAAACACCTCCCGGAGCGGTATATGCCACTCCTGGTCGGATGACGGCCGCTGTATATCGCTGCTGAAACTGCTGCTCTCCAACGACTGCCGTTACGACTGCGCCTACTGTGTGAACCGCTCTTCAAACCAGGTTCCGCGAGCCTCCTTCACGGCAAGGGAGGTGGTTGATCTGACGCTTGAGTTCTACCGTCGCAACTATATTGAAGGGCTTTTTTTAAGCTCTGCGGTGATGCAGAGTCCCGACCAGACGATGGAGCGCATGGTCAGGGTTGCCGAAACCCTGCGTGTCGAAGAGCGGTTCGGCGGTTATATCCACCTGAAAATCATTCCCGGCAGCAGCAGCGAACTGGTTCGCAAGGCCGGGCTCTATGCCGACCGTATCAGCGTGAACATCGAGCTCCCCTCACAGGCTTCCCTGCAGCGGCTTGCACCACAGAAGGAGAAGGCCGCCATACTGGAGCCCATGGCGCTCATCGGCAGGGAGATTCAGGAGAGCCTGGTCGAGCGTAAAAACATCCAGAGTGCTCCCCGATTCGCGCCTGCGGGACAGAGTACCCAGATGATTATCGGGGCGAGCCCTGAAACCGATTTCCAGATTCTGCGCCTCTCACAGGGGCTCTATAAAAAAATGAACCTCAAGCGGGTCTACTACTCGGCCTATGTGCCGGTCAGTGATGACAACCGGCTCCCCGTGCTTGCTGCGCCGCCCCTGCTTCGGGAGCACAGGCTCTATCAGGCTGATTGGCTTTTGCGTTTCTACGGCTTTTCCGCCGAAGAGATCCTCTCGGACGATGCGCCCCATCTTGATGAATCGTTTGATCCGAAAACCGCTTGGGCTTTGCGTCACCCCGAGTTTTTTCCGGTCGAGATCAACCGTGCCGACTACGCCACCCTGCTTCGTGTTCCGGGCATCGGGGTTACGTCGGCCAAACGGATTGTCGCAGCCCGACGTTTCTCGCCCGTCACCCCTGAAGGGATGAAAAAGATCGGGGTGGTGGTGAAGCGGGCCAAATATTTCATTACCTGTTCAGGCAGGCCGTTTGAAAAAACCGATCGTCAACCGGCACTTATCCGTCAGCAGTTGCTGCTTGGAGAGGGCAGTGACCTCATGCCACCCCGTCAACTGGTACTTCCGGGCCTCTATGTTTAATGTCATGAACCACCGATACCTATGCGACGGCACCTCTGACGGACTCTTGTCTGCCATTGAGTGGATTCTTCAAGAGGAGTCCGACCCTGCTGAGGTTACGCTCTCGGCGCGTGAGGATACCCTGTTTGAAGAGGGGTTGTTTATTGCAACCGATCCGGTGCGGGCTGAAGCGCTCTTCTCCCGCCTGAAGGAGCGTGCTCCCGATGCCGCACATACGCTCTATTTCTTCATGCTTTCCGAAAATGAGGGGATGGAGCAGAGCCTTCTGCAATACATTGTACAGGCTTTCAGGCATGGCGACAAGGTAAACGGCTACCTTACCCATCCGGCGGTGCGCGATATCGTGACGGTCTCCCGCAAAGCAGCAAGGGAGCTGCACCGCATGAAGGGGCTCCTGCGGTTCGAAAAACTCCGTGACGGCGCCTATCTTGCCCAGATGGAGCCTGATCACAACATTATTCAGCCCCTTGCCTACCACTTCAGCCGCAGGCTCCGGGCACAGCACTGGTTTCTCTACGACCGGAAACGCCGCACCGCCGCAAGCTGGAACCAGGGATCGCTCCGCTTCGGTACCATCGAGCAGTTCACCGCCCCGGCGCTTTCGGATGATGAAAAAAAGATTCAGGCGATGTGGCAGGCCTTCTTTAAAACCATAGCCATCCCCGACCGCAAGAACCCCCGTCTTCAGAAATCCAACATGCCGATGAAGTACTGGAAGTTCCTCACCGAGAAGCAGGTGGAGTGAACAGTGTTGTGTAATAAATAACTGCGCTACAGTTATATTACATGAATCGTTTGCGGAAAATGTCGATACATGTTTCTCATGTAATCCGTTTGCCACGTGGTCATGAACAGCGAACCTCTCCTTCCAATACACGGTGGTTACCGCAATCTGAAAAGTTTTCAGAAACGCAACTAATTTTTCAATGACCATTTCTGCAACAGCTGAAAAGGCAATTGCCGCTTATGGCGGGCGCGAGTTCTGGCAGAATGCCGGAACTCTGGAGGTTGAGCTTAGTGCCAAAGGGCTTGCCTTTATACTGAAACGGCGGCCTTTTTTCAGTCATGCCAGAATGGTGCTCGATGTTCACCGGCCCTACTCCACCTTGATCCCGATTGGTCTTGACCCCGCGGTCACGGGTGTTCTTGACGGTCCGGATGTCCGGCTTGAAAATGAAGATGGAGAGGTCATTGTAGAGCGGAGAAAAGCGAGGGACTATTTCAAAGTCGGCCGGAGGCTTTTTTATTGGGATGACCTTGATATGAGCTATTTCGCCAACTACGCTTCATGGAATTACTTTACCCTGCCGGCGCTGCTGATGCATGAAGATATCAACTGGCGGGAGGTTGAGCCGGGCTTGCTGGAGGCTCGCTTTCCTGATGAGATTCCCACCCATAGCCGGGTGCAGCGCTTCAGGTTTGATCGCAAGACCGGCCTACTGATTCAGCACGACTATACCGCCCAGATCATCAGCCCGCTGGCCGCTGCATCCAATGTTGTGCTCCAGCATGCAAAAAACAGTGCAGGAATTCTCTATCCTTCAGTCAGACGGGTAACCCCGACGGGGCCGAACGGGAATCCTCTCGGCGGACCGGTACTCATTCATCTTGATATTCACGATTACATGGTGATCGGCAAGTTTTAAATCCTTCGGGCAGCAGTTAGTCCTGGTCAGACTTGTTACAGTAGCTTGTGTTCCGTAAGAGGGCTGCATATGCCTTGCCGGGGTTGAGCTGTAATTACCTGAAATTATTTACAGAATAAAATTATTTTAAGTATACTCTTTCAAACAGTACTTGCCGCGCTTCCCGTAAGAACAGCGTACCAGGGTAAGTCTTTTGCTTTATAAGCCTTACGGGTTTTTTAATCTGTAAGGCTTATTTTATTTTCAGCTTATGCATTATCAAAAGCAATCCATTTCTCTTCAGGATCAGATTCAGCAACTGAAAGCAAGAGGCCTTCTGATTGTGGACGACTCTTTTGCGGAGCATTACCTAAAAAACATCAGTTATTACCGTCTTGCAGGATATTGGTGGCCAATGCAAGTTGATAAGGTTAACCATGTTTTCAAGCCGAACAGCCGTTTTGAGGATGTTATTGCTTTGTATAACTTTGACAGTGAATTGAGGATATTGGTTTTTAATGCGATCGAACGGATTGAGATAGGTCTTCGTACTCGCATGATCAATCATCTTTCTCACGAAGCGGATCCGTGGTGGTTTGAAAACTCGTCGATTTTCAAGAATCCAACGCATTTGCTGATAATTTAAGGTTGATCGACCACGATCTGAAAAATTCAAAAGAGGTATTCATTAAGCAGCATTATCTGAAGTATCATGCTGATCAACGACGGCCACCAGCCTGGAAAACACTTGAGGTCGTCAGTTTTGGCCTTTTGTCGAAACTGTATGGAAATCTTGGCTCAAGTATCAGTTCCAAGGATACAATAGCAAAAGAACTTAATACGGTAAATCATACATATTTAAGGACTTGGTTACAGGCGATCTCGCAAATAAGAAATATTTGTGCCCATCACGGACGCTTATGGAATAGAAATCTTCCTGGACGGCCAAAGCTGTTGCCGAAACCTCCCGCACCATGGCTTATTGATGTTCCTCCTGTCTCAGTGCATCATATGTTATATGTGCACGTATGCTGTATTAAATATCTTTTAGACGCAATCAGTCCGGGTCACAAGTTCTCATCAAAACTGGCAACTCTGTTTACTAAATATCCGAGTGTGGATTTGAACGCATTGGGCTTTTCGGCGATATGGGAAAAAGAATCTTTATGGCGGAGCTAACCCTGATAAAGAAAAAAAAGAGCGTCGTGGTTACAGCTTTAGAATAAAGTGTGCAATTGTGTCGTGTTCATGCCAGCCAAGCTTTTGGTAGAATTCCCGTTTGTATGATTCTCGTTTCCGGTTGTTGCAGAGCATGAGGTGGGAACAGTCTCGTGTTCTTGCTTCCGTTTAGACGGTTTTGAACAGTGCTTTTCCGATTCCCTTTTTCCGAAACTGTTCATCAACAAAAATTTCAGATATATATCCTTCCGGTGTAGCCAGAAAGATATAGGGCAACCCATGAACAGCTACGTATCCGGTGATGTTTTCGTCTTCTGCCACATAGGCTGAATGGCGGGTACTTGTGGAGTATGGGCCTGCCAGAAGATCACTGATGCGTTTGGAGTGCTCTTGCAGGTTTTCGTTGGTGAAATGAGGGACCCATTGCGTTTGCTGCAGGATTGCCACGATGGGTGCTGCATCGGTTTGTACGGTGCGTCGAATGGTAAAAGTTGTTTGCATTGATTGCGTATGTTTTAGTCAACTTTTTTCGGCGATGAGAAATATCCGGTAAAAAAGCAGGTCGATCAGACCGTCAGGCTCAACCTGCCGTTCAAAGGAGTCCCTGAGACCATTCAGAAATGCGGCTTCAAACCATTCGGGGAGCGGAGTGTCATAGCATGCCGGGTTCAGATATCCCGCCTTTGCGCCGGAGCTGAAGACATCAAAGACCTTTTCGGGCGTATAGTGGTTGCGGCTCTCTTCGATGGTGCTCAGTGTAACATTGAAGCCGGCTTCCCGCAATAGGGCGGTATATTCATCTGCAGCCTCAAGCTTGAACCAGGGTGATCGGAAGTCTGAGAATACCTTCGCTATTTCGGGGTTTGAACAGCATTCACTCAGTGCCTTGAGGAAGACTGGGCAGTAGTTCTCTTTTGCCGGAGCCTGGATGCCTATTCTGCCATGAGGTCGCAAAGCAACAAACGCTTTCTCAAGGAAAATCGAAGGGGTTTTGAACCACTGGAAGGCGGAGTTGCAGTAGATGATATCAAACTCCTTTCGGAAGTTGATCTCAGTAGCGCTCATCACCTTAAAGCTGATCCTTGGGTCAGCATATACCTGTGAGGCTTCGCGGATCATCCCTTCGGAGGGGTCGATTCCGGTTACGGTTCCCGTGGTTTGTTTTGAGAGTTCCGCAGTCAGATTGCCGGTGCCGCAGCCGACATCGAGGATATCGGCATTGCCGGGAATTTCGAGCAGTTCCATCAACCGCCCGCCTGCCGAGGCCTGTACAAGGGAGGTCTGGCGGTATTTGGATGCGATGTCGGAAAAGTTGGCCATCGATAGTATGTTTACATTAGGGCACCTCTATTTATTTGTTCCGAATCCCGATTACTGCGTTGGGTGGTGCTCGAAATCCTCATGTACTCCATGTACACTCCGGTTTCTGCGCTCCATCCGCCTTGTTCTCGGGCTTCTCACGACAATAAATAGAGGTGCCCGTTATGGAGTCCGGTTTGGCAGTTCGCTCTCTTCATCGACTAACCGGTCAAGGTGATTAACAAGGTAGAAGGGAATATTGATCAGTCTGAAGGCTTTTTCTTCCTTGTTCATCCTTGCCGTCAGCTCCTGAACCGAGGGTTTGGCGGAGCTGATTTTTATGGCCTGACCGGATTTTTTTTTGATCACATAGGAGCGCAGTGATTTGATTGTGCCGCGACTTCCGGATTTTACTTCTACAGGGACGATCCGGTTGCCATTTTCATAGAGAAAATCTATCTCTGCCTGGCCTTCAGCTTTTGGTGGTTGCCAGTAATAGAGTGCCGGATTGATATAGGCCGGTTTTGCATAGAGCAGTTGCTGTCCGACAAACTGTTCGGCAATAATGCCCCGGTTTGCAAGCTCAAGAGGGGAGCTCATGATGCTTTGTGCCGCAATTCCCTGTGCTGCCAGCAGCAGGCCGACATCAATGAATAAAAACTTGCTTATTCTGATTTTGGTTTCGCCGCCAAGAGGCATCGCATCTGCTCCGGAGTGAACCACACGATAAAATAACCGGGCTTCAAGAAATCGTTCAAGAGCAGTGTTTAACTGACGATTATCGCCGCTGGTATTGAACGCAATTTCATTGGCTTGTTTGTGTGAAAACTGCTGGCCGATCTGGCTGATTATTCCATTAAAAAAAGCGTTCAGTTGCAGTGAGGTTTGTGATCCGGTATACTTTGAAAAGTCATCCTTATAGCTTTGCAGAAGCTCTGTTTGATATTTTACGATTTCAGGATGATTGAATTGTGTATCAATTGCAATCTGAACACAATAGGGCATTCCGCCACAGAGGATATAACGTCTTGCGAGGGCCATGAGATCTTCATGAACAGTATCAGGGATCAAATGCATGGTCTTGAGTGTGAGCATCCTGATGGTGTCGAGAGCTTTTGATTCACCAGTGGCGGAAAGAAACTCCTCGAATGTCAGTGGGCCTATAAAACAGTGTTCAATACGTCCGACCGGAGTCGGGAGCTGGTAGTTATGAAGAACCTGATCAAGCAGCGAGCCTGTTAGAATGATCGCCAGTTCAGGCATCTCTTCCTGGAAGTAACGGAGGCATGAATAGGCTGACGGGGTTGCCTGAGCTTCATCCAGAAACAGGATTGCCTTACTCTCCTGATTAAATTTTTTACCGCTGATAAGCGAAAATTTAAAGAGTAACTCATTCAGCCTGAAGTTTTTGAAGAGAGGCTCCAGTTCGCCGTGACGTTCAAGATTTATTTCAATAATGTCTACCGATAACCGGTTTGCAGCGAGCCGTACGGCTGTGGTTTTACCGACCTGACGGGCTCCGCGTATAACCAATGGTTTACGTTTGCTCCGGATGTACCATGATCGTATATCGTCAACGGCGCGTCGGTTAAACATCGTGCTTACTCCATGAAATGTGAATGTTGATGTTTTAAGGTGCCATTATAATTCAAAATATACATTAAAATGTGCCACTTTCGTTCAATATTATGCATCTTGATGGTTTAATTTTGGACATGACTCTCTGTTAGCGGCTTTTTGGTATAATTGATCGCAAGGAGTTTCTTTGTCGATTGGGTATTTTATTTCACTATTCATGCTTCCCGAGGCAGATCCGTTTTTTTAGCAACCATATAAAGCCGCCCGATGACAAAATTTTTCATGCTCTTTTTCCTTTTGACAACCCTTTCCATGTCGGCATTTGCCGGGGAGAGTGCGGTTGATGCTGCTCTGCCTGCCGGTTCCATTAAAGCACGCTTCAGCAAAATCCGCAACACCAAAGGCGAGCTGATTGTCTCTCTCTTCAATAAAAAAGAGGGGTTTCCTGTGAAATCCGCCAAAGCGTTTGCCAAAAAGAGCCTGCAGGCAAACGACCCGAATGGTGAGGTGGTTTTCGAGAACGTTCCTTATGGAAGCTATGCCCTCAGCGTTTTTCACGATGAAAACAGTAACGGTAAAGTGGATTCGGTCTTTCTGATCAGCATACCCAAAGAGGGTGTCGGGTGCTCGAATAATCCGAAAAGCCGTTTCGGCCCGCCCTCCTTTAACGATGCGAAGTTTACGCTCGACAGCCGGGAGGTAATACTCAACATTGACCTGAAATATTTGTAAGGTGATCTCTATTTATTTGTTCCGCGTTTCGATTGCTTCGTTGGGCGGTGCTCGAAATCCTCATGTACTCTTATGTACACTGCGGTTTCTGCGCGCCGTCCGCCTTGCCCTCAAACCGCTCACGACAATAAATTGAGAGGCACCTAAACTGGCAACTTGTTATTAGAATTAGAAAAAGAGTATGGCCATTCTTGCAATTGACCAGGGAACCACAGGAACCACCTGTATTCTCTATAATCATGAAGGTGAGCCGGTTGCCAGAGCCTATCGGGAGTTCAGTCAGATCTACCCCCATGAAGGGTGGGTGGAGCATGATCCGGAGGAGATCTGGCAGAGTGTGGTCAGCGGTGTGCGGGAGCTGAAAGCCGGTAGTGATGTTCCCGTTACGGCCATCGGTATAACCAATCAGCGTGAAACCACCATTGTATGGGACAGGGTAAGCGGCAGACCGCTCTATAACGCCATTGTCTGGCAGTGCCGCAGGACAAGCGAGCTGTGCCGGAATTATGAGGCTGAGCGGGAGATGATTACCGCCAAAACCGGCCTGCCTCTCGATGCCTATTTCAGTGCAACCAAAATCCGCTGGATTCTTGATCACTGCCCGCATCCTGACCTTGATACTCTGCTCTTCGGAACCGTCGATACATGGCTGCTCTGGAAGCTTACCGGCGGCAGGGTGCATGCCACTGACTTCAC
Organism: Chlorobium sp. KB01; assembly: GCF_001975465.1. Lineage (NCBI taxonomy): Bacteria > Pseudomonadati > Chlorobiota > Chlorobiia > Chlorobiales > Chlorobiaceae > Chlorobium > Chlorobium sp. KB01. Next base: position 115,965 of record NZ_MPJE01000066.1, on the reverse strand, counting down.
CAATGCCTCCCGAACACTGCTTTACAATATTCGGGAAAAGCAGTGGGACACGGAGCTGCTCGATCTGTTTGGTATTCCTCTCTCACTTCTGCCGGAGGTAAAGAACTCCATGGATGATTTCGGCAAGGTGACCGCCCTTGAGGAACTCAATGATAGTGCGATAGCCGCAGTTGCCGGTGACCAGCAGGCAGCCCTTTTCGGTCAGTGCTGCTTTCAGCCCGGTTCCATTAAAAATACCTATGGTACCGGCTGTTTTATGGTTATGAATACAGGGGATACCTGTATCAGGTCAGAGCACGGTCTTTTGACAACCCTCGCGCTTGGAGCTGACGGAAAGCCCTGTTATGCTCTCGAAGGATCGGTTTTTATTGGCGGTGCAGTGATTCAGTGGCTGCGGGATGAGTTGCAACTGCTTCTGGATGCCGGGGAGTCCGAAGCCATGGCAAGGGATGCCGGGGATAATGGCGGGGTCTATATTGTCCCTGCCTTTGTCGGTCTTGGCGCACCGCACTGGCAGATGGAGGCGCGGGGAACCATTGCGGGGCTGACGAGAGGCTCCAACAGGAACCATATTGTTCGTGCGGCTCTTGAATCGATTGCCTATCAATCATATGATGTGTTCAGGGCCATGGTAGCCGATAGCGGGTTTTCTCCGGAGGCGTTGATGGTTGATGGCGGGGCGGTGAGCAATGGCTTTCTGATGCAGTTTCAGGCAGATCTTCTCGATGTGCCGATTCTTGTTCCGATAAATGCTGAATCAACTTCACTCGGGGCGGCATACCTGGCAGGTTTGCAGAGCGGAGTGTGGCGTTCAGGCGATGAGCTGATGAAGCTGCATCAGGCTGCACGTACCTATCTGCCGGATATGGCACCTCAAGAGAGATGTCAGCTGCTCAGCGGGTGGCAGAGAGCAGTGCGTCAGACTCTGGCGCTGTAGAGGTTCAGGAATATTGGCGATTTAAACTTTAACGTCTACCAGAGATGTCCCATGCAATTGAACATGAGAGCGGCACCCCGGAAGTGGTAACCTGCCCGATGTGCGGTAAAGCTTTTACCTGTACACGTGCCTCAACCTGCTGGTGCAGTACAAGGAAGGTTCCGGCTGAAGTGCGGGAGTATCTTGCTGAACGATACGAGAGATGCGTCTGCAGCAACTGTCTTGACCGGCTGACAGAGAAAGCGAATGCGGGTGAAAAGCTTTAGTGCGCTTTTTGTGCATTCAGGCAAACTTTCAGCACCTTTTTCTGCTTGGTGTAGCGCGAGGTTTCAGTTTATAATAATGCAATGGAGTTTTAACCCAGGGAGGAGAGTGATGAAGCGTGTTATAGCATCTGCACTGGCCGGCATGTTGAGTGTTTCCGCGTTTTCCTGTGGAGTTCCTGCCGCCGAAAGGCCTTCTGTTGAAAAAGGAAGGGAGTTGTTCAATTCCGTTACGCTTGCGGGTGCAACTTCCGGTAAAAGCTGTAACTCCTGCCATCCGAAAGGGTCGGGGCTCGAAAAGGGCTGGAAACACCCCAATCTTTCCGGGCAGATCAACACCTGTATTGCCGGTCCGCTGCAGGGCACAAAACTTGATGTGAATTCAGTTGCTATGCACTCCCTGATCCTGTACATTAGGTCATTGAAACAGTAACCGCAAAACAGTGCCATGCAAAAGGAAACCATTACCATACTCGGGTGCGGCTGGCTCGGGCTGCCGCTTGCCAAAGCGCTTATCAAGGAGGGCTACGCCGTCAAGGGGTCAACCAGAAGAGAGGAGAACCTTGAACAGCTTCGCGATGCAGGCATCGAACCCTATCTCGTGGAGGTTGACCGGGAGGTGAATGGTGAGGAGATTGCCGATTTTCTGCAGAGTGATATTCTCGTCATCAACATTCCGCCCGAGCGTCGTGATGATATTATTGAGTATCATATCGCGCAGTTTTCCTCACTGATAGACGCGCTCGGCCAGTCACAGGTTTGCTCGGTGCTCTTTGTCAGTTCCACCTCCGTCTATGCGTCGCTCAACCGGGAGGTTACCGAAGAGGATGCAGGAACTCCGGAGAGCCTTGCCGGAGAGGCTTTGCTTCTTGTTGAGGAGATGCTGATGCAGGAGAGGGGGTTTCAGACCACGGTTGTTCGTTTTGGCGGTCTTGTCGGCTACGACCGCAGTCCGGAAAAGTATCTTGGCAGCATGAAAGAGATTTCGAATCCCGATCAGCCGATGAACCTCATTCATCAGGACGATTGCGTGAAGATCATCTCGGAGATCATCCGTCTGCAGCAGTGGGGAGAGGTGTTCAACGCCTGCTCTCCGGTTCATCCTTCAAGAAAGGAGTACTACAGCAAAGCGGCGGCTGTTTCGGGAATGACACTGCCTCCAGTCGGGGCTTCTGATGAGCCGGCCCCATTCAAGCTGGTCAACAGTGACAAGCTGGTGAATGCACTGGGCTATACATATCTTCATCCCGATCCGGCTCTTTTTTAGTGCCCTGATTTCAGAGGATGAATTCAAGGTCGCACTCTTCCGCTTCTGTCTCTTCGACAAACTGCATGAGGGTGTCGAGAAAGGCAATAAATTTCGCGGCGTCAATATTCCGCATATAGGCTACACCTATGGGCTGATCCTGCCATCCGAGCAGGATCGTTTCATTTTTTTCAGGGTTTATTTCTGCTCTGCACTCCCCGATTATCCGCTTCATTTCGTTCAGGCTGCTGTTGTGCAGAAAGGATTCATCCCAGCTGTCAAGCCCGTTTCCGCTTTCCGAAAAGAAGGGAAGAGCGTTCAGCGCTTCGGCAGCAGCGTAGTGAAAAAAAGCTGCATAGTCGTGTGCTCCGATCTCCAGTGAGCTGTAGGCTTTGTAGGCTGTATCCTCAAGCCTTACCCGGTTTATGGTACCGGTTCGGTAGATGGAGAGTTCACGGTGTTGCGGATTGCTGTCGTCAAGAAGGATGTATTGAACATTCATGGCTTGTCAGGGATTGAGCGAACCTTTTACCGGCCGTCAGAGTTTTCTCTCTTTATGGAATTGGTTTTAACTCGCGATCTTTATATAATTATTTAATACACAGATTTTTACCCTCTCCATGCAGGGAGATGATGAGAAAGGGTACCCATAATAATTTTACCGATACATACATAATGGAAGGAAATTTTTCAAATAGAGTTCAGGATGTTATCCGTCTCAGCCGGGAGGAAGCCCTCCGGTTAGGACATGATTATATCGGTACCGAACATCTTCTTCTTGGTCTCATACGCGAAGGAGAAGGTATAGGAGCCAGAATACTGAAGAATCTCAAGATAGATCTTTTCAGCCTCAAGCAGAAAATTGAGGAGAGTACGCATCCGAAAGTTCCGGCGACCCTTATGGGGAACGTGCCTTTGACCAAGCAGGCGGAGAAGGTGCTTAAAATCACCTACCTTGAAGCCAAAATTTTCAAGTCGAATATTATCGGCACGGAGCATCTGCTTCTCTCCATTCTTAAAGGGGATGATAATATTGCCGCCCAGATTCTTGAACAGTTTGGCGTGACCTACGATCTTGTCAAGGATGAGCTTATGAATATCTCAAGCAGTTCGGGCGATTCGGATGAGCCGCCGATGGAGGGAGCCTTCTCTTCAGGAAGCGGCGAACGTCAGCAAAAAAAGCCGGAACAGCGCAAAGGGGAGCGAACGAAGACCCCGGTTCTCGACAATTTCGGCCGTGATATCACCCGGCTCGCGCTTGATGACAAGCTGGATCCCATTATCGGCCGTGAAAAGGAGATAGAACGTGTTGCCCAGGTTCTGAGCCGCCGCAAAAAGAACAACCCTGTGCTGATCGGTGAGCCCGGTGTCGGCAAGACGGCTATTGCCGAAGGCCTTGCCCTCAAGATTGTGCAACGCAAGGTATCAAGGGTTCTCTATGACAAGCGTGTTGTTGCGCTTGATCTTGCAGCGCTTGTTGCCGGCACGAAATACAGGGGGCAGTTTGAGGAGAGAATGAAGGCGCTTATGAACGAGCTTGAGCGTTCACGCGATGTGATTCTCTTTATTGATGAGCTGCATACCATTATCGGTGCAGGCGGTGCTTCGGGTTCGCTTGATGCGAGCAATATTTTCAAGCCGGCTCTTGCCCGCGGCGAATTGCAGTGTATAGGAGCAACCACGCTTGACGAGTATCGTCAGTATATCGAAAAAGACGGCGCGCTTGACCGGAGGTTTCAGAAGATCATGGTTGAGCCGACCTCTGTTGATGAGACCATCCAGATTCTCAACAACATCAAGTCGAAATATGAGTCACACCACCATGTAAACTATTCGGGGGATGCGATTGAGAAGGCGGTCAAGCTTTCCGAGCGCTATATCACCGACCGTTTTCTGCCTGACAAGGCAATTGATGTGATGGATGAGGCCGGAGCCCGTGTTCATCTGAGCAACATTCACGTTCCTGTTGAGATTCTTGAGCTTGAGAAATCCATTGAGGAGATCAAGACCGAAAAAAATCAGGTTGTGAAGATGCAGAACTTCGAGGAGGCCGCACGGCTTCGCGACAAGGAGAAGAATCTGCTTGAGTCGCTTGACCGGGCCAAACAGGAGTGGGAGGAGAGGGCTTCAGAAAGTGTGTACGATGTTACCGAAGCTGATATCACCTCCGTTATTGCCATGATGACCGGTATTCCTGTGGATCGGGTAGCTCAATCCGAGTCCAAGAAACTGCTCTCCATGGAGGCGGATCTTACCAAAGAGGTGATAGGGCAGGATGAGGCGATCAAAAAGATCACCAAGGCTATTCAGCGTACCCGTGCCGGACTGAAAGATCCTTCCCGTCCGATCGGCTCCTTTATTTTTCTCGGTCCTACCGGTGTCGGCAAGACCGAGCTTGCCAAGGCACTGACCCGCTATATCTTCGATACCGAGGATGCCATGATCAGGGCTGATATGAGCGAGTACATGGAGAAGTTTTCGGTCAGCAGGCTTGTCGGTGCACCTCCCGGATATGTCGGTTATGAAGAGGGGGGGCAGCTTACTGAAAAGGTTCGCCGCAAGCCCTACTCTGTGGTGCTCATTGATGAGATCGAGAAAGCGCATCCCGATGTGTTCAACATCCTGCTTCAGGTGCTTGATGAGGGGGTTCTGACCGACGGACTTGGCCGGAAAGTGGATTTCCGCAATACCATCATCATCATGACCTCCAATATCGGAGCCAAGGATATCAAGAGTTTTGGCGCCGGTGCGGGTATGGGCTTTACTGCGCCTGATGATTCAACAGGAAGTTACAAGGCGATGAAGTCCACCATTGAGGACGCCCTTAAACGGGTCTTCAATCCCGAGTTTCTGAATCGTATTGATGATATTGTCGTTTTTCACCCGCTCGAAAAGCAGCATATCTTCAAGATCATTGATATCACTGCCGGCAAGCTCTTCAAGCGGATTCGCGAGATGGGTATCGAGGTGGAGATTGATGAGAAAGCCAAGGAGTTTCTTGTTGACAAGGGTTATGACCAGAAGTATGGTGCCCGTCCGCTCAAACGGGCGCTGCAGAAATATGTGGAAGACCCGCTTGCCGAGGAGATGCTTAAAGGGCGGTTTACGGAGGGCAGTACCATCAGGATCTCGTTTGACGAAAAGGAGAATGAACTGCGGTTTCTTGATGGCGCGGCACCTGCTAAAAAAGCCAAGCGTGAAAAAGAGGCGTGAGAAGCAAAAACAGCTTGATTGTCATGCATAAAAAAAACCCCGGACTCCGGGGGTTTTTTTATGGCTACATCTGCGGTGCTGCCGGGTGGTCTTTGACTGCGGCAAGAGAGCGTTGAAGAAGCTCTTCGGGCAGAGGGTAGTCGCTGAGTTTGCCGGAGAGGAATGCCTCATATCCCTGGAGGTCCATAAGGCCATGGCCGGACCAGTTCATGAGAATCACCTTCTCTTTTCCCTCCTCTTTTGCCTTTTTGGCTTCGCGTATGGTCTGCGCGATGGCATGTGATGTTTCCGGTGCAGGGATGAACCCTTCGGTATGGGCGAAGAGCAGTGCGGCCTCATAACACTCCGTCTGGCCGATTGATGTGGCATCGATCAGTCCGAGCTGTTTGACATGGCTGACCAGCGGGGCCATGCCATGGTATCGCAATCCGCCGGCATGAATGGCAGGAGGAATAAACCCATGGCCAAGGCTGTGCATGGGGAGTAACGGGGTCATTTTTGCGACATCACCCGAGTCATAGATATAGGGTCCTCTGGTGAGTGTAGGGCATGCTTCCGGTTCTGTAGCAATGATCTGGACCTCTTTTCCATGGATCTTGTCGCAGATAAAGGGGAAGCTGATACCGGCAAAATTTGATCCACCTCCGGCACATCCGATGACAATATCCGGGTAGAGGTTCACCTTCTCAAGCTGTTTGCGTGCTTCAAGGCCGATAATGGTCTGGTGCAGCATGACATGGTTCAGTACGCTGCCGAGAGCATAGCGGGTATCGTCACGCTCCACAGCCTGTTCGATTGCCTCGCTGATGGCAATGGCAAGACTGCCGGGGGTATCAGGCATTTCAGAGAGTATCTTTCGCCCTATCGCAGTCTGGTTGCTTGGACTGGCAATGCAGTCCGCTCCCCAGGTTCGCATCATGATTTTGCGGAAGGGCTTCTGGTCGAAGCTTATTCTGACCATGAAGACCTTGCAGTCGATACCGATAAGTTTGCAGCTCATGGCAAGCGCGCTTCCCCACTGGCCGGCTCCGGTCTCCGTGATAAGATGTTTGATGCCGAACTGTTTGTTTTACCATGCCTGGGCTACAGCCGTGTTCGGCTTGTGGCTTCCTGCCGGAGAGACACCTTCGTTTTTATAGTAGATCTTTGCCGGAGTCCCGAGTGCGGCTTCAAGCCGTTTTGCCCGGTAGAGCGGCGAAGGGCGCCAGAGCTTCAGAATGGATTGCACCTCATCGGGGATGTCAATCCAGCGTTCAGTGCTCACCTCCTGCTCAATCAGGTTCATGGGGAAAACTTTTGCCAGGGCATCCGGTCCTATCGGGGTGCCGTCAGTACCAAGTGGCGGAGGGAGCGGTGAAGGGAGATCTGCCTGAATATTGTACCACTGTCGGGGCATTTCATCTTCGGTCAGCAGGATCTTCGTGGGTTCAGAACTCATGATTACTCTGAATTTAGGGTGAAGTAGTACTGCAAGGGTGAGTGTAATGGATAGCGAGGGTCATACCATAAAACCGGGAAACGGTTTCCTGAATGAATTACATGGCAGCTGCACTGCTGCACAAGTGCCGAAGGCGGGAATCGAACCCGCACGTCCATTGCTGAACACGGGATTTTAAGTCCCGGGCGTCTACCAGTTCCGCCACTTCGGCCGGCCGGGTACCGGGGTACCGGACAGGTCGGGTAATTTACTATCTTCACAGGGTTTCCCAAAAAAATAAATCGCCCCGTTCACGCCACTTTTTGCTTCGGAAAAGCAGCCGCTCACCGGCCAAAATGATCGAATCCCCTGATCGAGGCAAGATCAATCCTCATGCCGTAAATATCTGAAAGGAACACACCTGAATCCGGATCGGTAACTTCACCGATAACCGATATCTCCTTGTAGTCATCAATGAGTTCGTACTCCTCTTTCGGGATGGTGAAGAGCAGCTGATACTCCTCTCCTCCTGTCAGTGCCCATGTGATGGCATCGTCCTGCAGTTCATCGGCTACCCTGCGTGTTGATGCACTTATGGGTATCCGGCTTTCATGAATCAGGGCTCCGGTGTTTGACTGGCGGCAGATGTGGTGCAGCTCTGAAGAGAGACCGTCGGAAATATCGATCATCGACGTCGGCCGGATGTTTCTGGAGTGCAGGAATCTTACGATATCGAGACGGGCCGTGGGGAGCAGCTGGCACTGTATGGCTTCGCTGTACTCCTTCAGGTCGGCCATAACACTTTTGTTATAGGGCTCATTGTTTTCAAAATGGTCAAGCATGATGGCTTTTTCACGCATGAGGAGCTTGAGGCCGGCAGCGGCACCCCCGAGTGAGCCGGTAACGCAGATCAGCTCTCCGGGTTTGGCTCCGTTTCTTTTTGTGAGCTTTTCCGGTTCCACCTCCCCCATTATCGTAACGGAGATGATCAGCCCCGATCGGGATGCAGAGGTGTCGCCGCCGGCGATGGCAAGGCCATACTCTTTTGCCGCATGGCTCATGCCCTTGTAGAGCTCTTCAACCATCTCTGTTGAAAATGAGGGAGGGATGGCAATGGAGACAAGCGCGAAGCGGGGAAAGGCATTCATGGCGCAGATATCGGAGACATTGACGCTTATGGCTTTGCTTCCAAGATGTTTAAGCGGTGTTGTCAATAGATCGAAGTGTACCTGATCGACAAGCAGATCGGTTGTTGCGACCTGAAGGAGCTTTCCGGAGGGTTGATAGATTGCACAGTCATCACCGATGCCTTTCAGCAGTTCAGGTACAGCTTGAAGGGTTGGTTCTGCGAGGGCGGCAATTTTGTCGATCAGACCGAACTCCCCGATCTCTCTGATGGCTTTATATGGCATATTTTTACGTAAATTAAAATTCACTCTGAACCATTCCGGGGATCGTTGCGTTGTCAACAGCCCGGCCGGTTCCCTACTCTTTCAATAACAGAGACAATATCTTCTTTTTATGGGTTTTTTTGACAAGTTCAAATTATCAAAACTGACGGAAGGGCTCGGAAAAACCCGTGAAACCCTCAGGGAAAAGCTTTCGGTTATCACACAGGGGAAAACGGAGATAGATGAGGAGTTCCTTGAAGAGCTTGAAACCATTCTTGTTGCTGCCGATGTCGGAGTGGAAACAACACTCGGTATCGTTGACGCCATAACGGAGAGGGCAAAAGAGGAGACCTATCGCTCGGAAGGGGAGCTCAACAACATGCTGATGGAGGAGATTCAGCATATGCTTCAGGAGAGCGGGCTGGATCACCCGATAGAGTTTGATGCTCCGCTGTCGGCCAAACCCTATGTAATTTTAATTGTCGGGGTGAATGGTGCCGGAAAGACTACCAGTGTTGCCAAACTGGCCCACAATTATGATAAAGCAGGTAAAAAAGTGATTATAGCGGCAGCCGATACCTTCCGCGCCGCAGCATATGAACAGCTTCAGATATGGGCGGACAGGGCAGGCGTTCCAATGATTGGTCAAGGGCATGGTTCCGATCCTGCGTCGGTGGTCTATGATGCAGTCAGCGCAGCGGTTGCGCGACATGCTGATGTGGTACTTGTCGATACCGCAGGACGGTTGCACAACAAAAGCCATCTCATGGAGGAGCTGGCCAAGATCATGAGGGTGGCCAAAAAGAAAATTCCCGAGGCGCCTCATGAGGTGCTTCTTGTGCTTGACGGTACAACCGGTCAGAATGCGGTGCAGCAGGCCCGGGAGTTTACAAAGTTTGTCAAGGTAACCGGACTTGTTGTTACCAAACTTGACGGGACCTCAAAAGGCGGAATAGTGCTCTCCATTTCCCGTGAACTTGGTCTGCCTGTCAAATATATCGGCGTGGGCGAGAAGATTGATGATTTACAGTTGTTCGATCGTGCGGAGTTTGTCGGAGCGCTTTTGGGTCGTGACCGCAATTAGTTTCAGATAGCAATCAAAATAGACGTTTTATAACGTATTCGTTTCACTTCGGAATTTCTTTTTGCAAAAGGAATTTGTTTTGTGTGAGTAAAGGTCAACGCGGAAAAGTAATGTTCTGAATGCAATGCTTACTAATAATGACTTACAAAGTGCAACAGCCAGCATAATCTACCAGTTGAGGAGAAATGCCGGTTATTTGTCTCGTGCAGAGATTGAGAGGATTCTGGAGCCTTTACGTTCTATGCCCAATCGTCTTGAGCCTTATGGGTATAAGGTGTATAGCCAAAACGATGAAGACGGAATATTATTTGAAATATTCCGGAGACTTGAGATTGTTAACGGATCTTTTTGTGAAATAGGGGTTGAGAATGGTCTGGAATGTAATACCCTCTACTTGATTCATAACGGATGGCGTGGCGTTTGGATCGAAGGTAACGTACAGCAAAAGCTGCCGATAGAAAATAAATTCGGTTCGCTTTTAAATGCGAAACAAAAACGCCTTGTTTTAGGTGTTGGTTTTATAACAAAAGACAATATCAATGAAGCATTGAGGGAAACTTTTCAGTTGTTGAATGTTGATATTAACAGTCTGGATTTCCTGTCAATAGATATTGATGGTAACGATATTTATTTGTTTGAATGGCTGGAATATTCCCCAAAGGTTATTTGTATTGAATACAATGCGAAATTCCCGCCCCCGTTGTCAAAAAAACCTGTTTATAATCAGAACAATGTATGGCAGGGAAGTGATTATATGGGTTCCAGCCTGGTTGCACTTCATGAAGTAGCCGTACAGAAAGGCTATGTGCTTGTCGCTACAAATATAACGGGAGCCAATGCTTTTTTTGTTCGTAAAGATTTAGTGCAAGGTAAATTTGAGCCTGACTCGACGCCTGAAAACCTGTATAATCCGCCCAGATATTGGCTCTATCTTGATCATTTTATGGATGGAATCGGGCATAAAGCTGATTTTGGACGATATACTGATTTGGAATAGTAATGAACAGGATCTTGTTATGACAGGCTTGCGTTGATATCACTACTGTTATTATTTCTGACGAGGGGTATAACCGGCTTCTATCGAACTCAGCATTTCCGGAATTTCCTGTTTCAGAAGGTCAAGAATTTGTTTCTGATCGGTGATCCTTAGAAGATGCGTGCTGTTTCGGGTATCTCCGGCACCAAGGTGCGGGGCTACTATTGATGTCGCATTGCTGGAATCAAGAAGTTCCGAAAGTTTGTCTTCGAGTTTCAGCGGGCTTCGCATGATGACGATATGGGTGATTTCCGCCTCGGGTAGATCAAGGAGATAATCGATATGCCAACGGAGTTTTTTTTTGGAAGGAGCACGGTTGCGGTTGCCGGCAACGTCATTTCCGGAAAAGAGCTGCAAAAGGGCGGGACGGATTTTGTGGGGCTTTTTCTCTTCGCTTCTTGATGCATGGCGGATCACTCTCCGGGCAAGCGGGCTTCCTGTGCTCTCCTCTTTTCCCAAAGCTGAGCCTATGTAGAGGTACTCTCCCCTGGGAAAAGTGATCAGGGTGCCGCACTGAAACCGTCCGAATGCAAGCTTAACCGAACAGGATAGCCGTATCAGGAGGATATAGGAACCCATGCGGTATTTATTGCCGAAAATGGTAAACTGGCGAACGGACATTGTTTTTTGTTGTTTTTGATGCAATATTAGCAGCGACTCACTACAGCGTGATCGTTATTATTATACGGTAGTGAATCAGGATGCTTTCAACGCAGTAAGAAAAGTAAGGGTTTTCGAAGCTAACGGGGCAATGTTTTTTTCGATGAAGGTTTCGGAAAAACATATGGAGCAGAGGCGCAGGGAGATGGTTGAGGCGCTGAAACGCTACGGGATAACAAACAACAGGGTGCTTGATGCTTTTCTGGAGGTCAGGCGGCACCTGTTTTTTCCTGAGGATGCCCTGGAGTTGGCCTATGACGATGGAGCTTATCCCATCGGGTTCGGTCAGACCATTTCGCAGCCGTTTACGGTTGCTTATATGACAACTCTGCTCGTTGATCGATGTCCATCAGGAAAAGTGCTTGAAATTGGAACCGGATCAGGTTATCAGGCGGCTATTCTTGATGCGCTTGGTTATTCGGTTTATACGGTTGAACGGATCAATGAGTTGTTTCAGCGTGCTGAACGGCTTTTTTCAAGGCTTGGTTTGCCTATTGCATGTCGTTATGATGACAGCACTCTGGGCTGGAAAGAGGAAGCTCCGTTTGACGGGATCATAGTAACTGCAGGTGCTCCGGAAGAACCTGCGCCATTGCTGAGACAGCTGGCGGAAAACGGTTGCATGGTTATACCCGTTGGAGAGACGGTGTCACAGCAGATGACCGTTGTGCAGCGAGTTGGTGACGAACTCAGAAAAGAGGTGTTTCAGCAGTTTGTTTTTGTGCCGCTGATCGGCAGGGAGGGCTGGGGCGATGACCAGTAACAGACGATTTTTATATTTAATAACATCATAATTGAAGGGATGATCTATGGCTCTCATGTCCAGCTTGCGTGATAAGACTCATATTATACTCTACACGCTCATGGCGGCATTTCTTGCGCTGATTGTGTTTGAGTGGGGGATGAATTTTACCGGATTTACCACCAAGGCAAATCAGGCGGGTAAGATCAATGGAAAGACGGTTTCCATGGCAGAGTATGATGAGGTATACAAAAATTATACCGCAAATTATCGAAGAGCCAATCCCGGAGCTGAACTGACTCCGGAAGCCGAACTCTCGCTTCGTGAGCAGGCCTGGAATACGGTTATAGACCAGACTCTTCTTGAACAGCAGTTTGAAAAGTTCTCCATCTCCCTGCAGGATCAGGAGGTGGTTGAAGCTCTGGATAGTTCTGCTCCGCCTCAGGTGATCCGTCAGAATTTCAGTGATCCGGCTACCGGAGCACTTGATCGAAAAAAGCTCGACAGTGCACGACGTGATCCCCGCAACAAGGAGTTATGGCTGCAGATAGAGAAGATAGTCCGTCAGGAGCTGAAGGTCAACAAGCTGATCAGGGCATTGCAAACCCTGGACCATGTGACCGGCAGAGAGGTTGACGATATTATAAACAGGCAGTTCACAAGGTTTTCTGCCTCTTTTATACCTGTTCCCTTAAGCTTTGCCGGTGCTGACAGCAACTTTCCGGTAAAGGAAGAGGAGATCAAAAAGTATTATGATGATCACAAGGAGCTTTTCCGGCAGGCGCCTTCCAGGAAAGCCGATTTTGTGTTTTTCCCCCTTACTCCCTCAGCAAAAGACAGTCTTGCCGTTCGAACCGAGCTTGAATCGATCAGGGCCGAGTTTTCTGCTCCAGCGGTTAATGACAGCGACTATGTTAAGGTACAGAGTGACCGTCCTACAGGGATTAATGTAACCTATAACCGCAGCGATTTTTCACCGGCAGCCGGAGCAACGCTCTTTAATCCTTCAAATCTCAAGCCGGGAACGATTGTCGGTCCTATAGCTGATCGGGGTGAGTACCGTATGATAAAAATCAAGCAGGTTACTACCTCCCGGCAGCCAGTGGCAAGGGCATCCCATATTCTTCTGAGGTTTAATCCGGCCAGCCGGGCTGAAGTGCAGAAAGTCAGGGAGCTTTCACTGCTGATTTCACAACAGCTTCAGGCAGGGGTTCCGTTTGAGTCCCTTGCCCGGAAATATTCTGCTGATCCCGGAAGTGCGCTGAATGGCGGTGATATCGGATGGTTCACCAGGGAACGTATGGTTCCTGAATTTGCTGCAGCAGTGTTCAATGCCCGTCCCGGTGCGGTTATCGGTCCAGTTCAGACACAGTTCGGATTGCATATTATCAAGGTTACCGGTTTTGACCAGAGTGCGGTGGTCTGTTCGGAGATAGTCCGCAACATCCGCCCCTCCACGGAGAGTGTCGAGAGTGTAAGGCGTCAGGCTCTTGCCTTTCAGGCCTCGGCCAAGGAGAAGGGCTTCGACCAGACTGCGGCTGCTGCGAAATTTCGTGTTGACAAGACCGGAGAGTTTGGCAAACATATGGCGGTTGCGCAGATCGGATACAGTGATAAGGTAACGGCTTTCGCCTTTAAGGCATCCGAAGGAGACCTTTCTGATCTGCTTGAGACTGAAAAAGGGTTCTATGTCATGCGTCTTACGGAGAAGAATGATACCGGATACCGGCTGCTGGATCAGGATATGAAAAGCAGGATTACGGCAGAGCTGGTAAGGGAGAAGAAAGGTGCCGCCCTTGAGAAAAAGCTCTTCGCTATGGCGAAGGGAGCCGGAATGTCGATTGAAAAGATCGCTGCGGCAAATCAGGGATTGGCTGTCGTGTCAGCAGAGAATATTCAGTGGAGTGACGGGCTTATTCCGGGTTATGGCGTTGACCGCCCTCTTGTTGAAGCCATGTCAGGAATGGTGGTTGGAAAACTCTCCTCTCCGGTGAAAACTACCGATGGATATGCGCTGGTTCTTCTCACGAAGAGAGCGCTTCCCGAAGGGCTGGATCCCAAAGCGGAAAAAGTCACGGTAACACCCCAACTGCTCCGGGCAAAACAGGAGCAACTGTTTGCTGAATTTTTTGCTGCTGTTCGCAAAAACGCAAAAGTTGAGGATTTGCGACCCTGATCACTCCCCGGATTTGGATCAATGAGCCGCCTGGAAGGTTTCCAGGCGGGCTTTGATGGCTTGGGCACTATCGAGTGTCAGGCACTCCCCGGCAAGTTCTTCGGTTTCGGCAATGGTGTAGTGTGATACCAGTGATTTAAGGTTCGGTATATCCGAGGCCACAACACTGAATCGTCTGAGTCCGCATCCAATCAGGAACGGCAGGGCAAGCGGGTCTGAACCCATGTCACCACATATCATGGCCCTGCAGTGGTTTCTGTTGGCGGAAGCAATAACCCGGTGCAGCTGGCGAATAATTGCCGGATGGAATTTTTCAAAGAGATTCTGCACAACAACATTGTTCCTGTCTACAGCGAGGGTGTATTGGGTAAGGTCATTGGTCCCGATGCTGATGAAATCTACACGTCTGGTGATTTCATCAATGATCTCCACTGCTGCCGGGACCTCAATCATTGCCCCTATTCCCGGCCTGTCAATCTGTTGCTCCGTCTCTCTGGATAGCTCCTCGATGTGGCGGTCGATAACCTTCCGGACATGGTGAATCTCTTCAAGAGAGATGATCATGGGGATTAAAATATCGATGTTGCCGTGGACATTAGCCCTGATTACTGCCCGTATCTGGTCATCAAGTATTTCAGGCATATCAATCAGTATTCTGACGCCCCTCCATCCAAGGTTAGGATTGGGTTCCCTTACCGGAGAGTAGATCAGCTTGTCACCACCGATATCAAAGAGACGGATGTCAAGAGGCATGGGTGCTATCACCTCAGCCATATCTCGATAATAGGAGTACTGTTCGGACTCCTTTGGCACTTTGGTTCCGTCAGTAAAGAGGTTCTCGCTTCTGAAAAGCCCTACACCTTCCCCACCCGAAGCCGTCAGGTTCTGGAGCTCCTCCTTGAAATCGATATTGGCGAAAAAGGTGATTCTGACACCGCATTTTGTTGTTGCCGGCAGCGTAGCGGTCAGTGATGCACTCTCTTCATGCTCTTTCTCCTCCTCTTTTTTCCGTTCATACCAATCAATTCGCTCCTGACCGGGATTGGTGATTACCACTCCTGTTGTTCCATCAAGGATCACAGGCATGCCGGTTGTCACCTTGTGAGAGAGGTTTCCGAGTCCCACGACCATCGGAATATTGAGTGACTTGCATATCAGGGAGATATGGGAGGTTGTTCCCCCTGAATCGGTTAAAAATCCCTTTACATTGCTTCGGCTGAGCAGGATCACATCGGCAGGAGAGAGATGATAGGATGCGACAATGACCCCTTCAGGAATCCATGAGTGCAGTTTTCGTACATGAAGGTTTCTGATGATCCGGTCCTTTATATCGAGGAGATCGTCAGCCCGTTCACGGAATATCTGTTCTTCAGAAGTTTTGAATTTTTCAAGATAGAGGTTGAACTCCTCCTCTATGACCATATGTGCCGGTTTTCTCTCGGAGAGAATTCGTGATGAGATGGTATCAATAAGTACCGGATCATGCAGGATCATGATCTGGGCCTGAAAAAGGTTGGAGTATCCTTTACCGAGTTTTCTTGTTGTTACCCGCTCAATTTTTTTCAGTTCTTTCTCGGAACGGTTCAGTGCGGCAAGAAAACGTTCAATCTCGTCATTGATATCCCCGTGTTTCAGTTCCTGGATCTCATGATGATCGGTCTCCTTGACAAAACTGTAGCATGTTCCGATTGCTATCCCTTTGGATGCACCGATCCCTGCATAGGACAGTTCCATTTCCTGCCCTGCTGTGTCGCTGTTTTTGATCGCTGGTTCCTTTGCTCCATCTGTTTTTCCGGAGTCCGGGGAGTGAGTATTGTCTGACATAGGTGAGGGTTAAAAGGGTGCTTCATCCTGATTTATGAATACTCCGGCATTGGATTTACCGGATTCCGGCAGTGAGGGCGCGTAGCGTTCAGGCTCATGGGATGTATCAGCAGCTTCGCCGGCGGTGATATAGGTATTTGCCGTTGACTGAAACCGCCCGTAGTTTTTCAGGAAGAGCAGACGGATGTCGCCAATCGGGCCATTTCTCTGCTTGCCTATAACAATTTCTACAACATCCTTGGTTGATGAGCCGTCCTCGAAGGTTGTTTTACCATACATTTCCGGACGGGAGAGGAACATGACAACGTCTGCATCCTGTTCGATAGAGCCGGACTCCCTGAGATCGCTGAGCTGGGGCCGACGGTCGCCCGAGCGCTGTTCAACCGAGCGGTTAAGCTGGGCAAGCGCAATGACGGGAATGTTCAGCTCCTTTGCCAGTGCTTTCAGCGACCTTGAAATCTGCGCAATCTCCTGTTCACGGTTTGTTTTCCCGTCACGTACAGGCGTGACCAGCTGAAGGTAATCGACCACAAGCATACCGATATTGTGCTCCTGCTTCATGCGGCGGGTTTTGGCGGCAAGCTCCATAATCGAGATACCCGGTGTATCGTCAATAAAGAGTTTCGCTTCATTGAGTTTATCCATGCTGTTGATGATCCTGCCCATCATTTCCGGCGTTATACGCCCGGTTCTGACAAGCTGGGACTCAACATAGGCTTCGGCGCACATGAGCCTTACGGCAAGCTGAACCTCAGCCATTTCAAGGCTGAAAAAAAGAACCGGTGTATCAAAATCGACTGCTGCATTCCGCGCAAGGGCAAGCGCAAACGCGGTTTTACCGGCAGATGGTCTTGCGGCAATGATGATCATATCGGAGCCCTGGAATCCGGCAGTCATCTGATCCAGTTCAGAGAATCCCGATCCGATGCCGGTGACGGAGGATTGTGATGCCCTGAGGGTTTCAAGCATCCGGATGCCGTTTTTCACCAGCTCTTTTATCAGTGAGGCTTTCTTTTTTATACCCGCCTGGGAGATATTGAAAAACTGCTGGGAAGCATGTTCAACCAGATCAAAAATATCCATTGACGAGCTGTAGGCAGCCCCGGATATCTTGGCTGATATGGAGATCATCCTCCGGTAGAGATACTTCTCCTTTGCCAGGCGGGCATAGTACTCGATATTGGCGGCGCTGATAACTTTGCCGGAGAGTTCCGCCAGATAGTGCCGTCCTCCGACAGGCTCCAGTTCGTTCATTTTCAGCAGCTCTTCACTGACGGTGATAATGTCAATAGCCTGCCGTTTATGGTAGAGCTGCATCATCGCCCTGAAGATGATCTGATGACGTTTTTCATAAAAAACCTCTTCACCATTATCACCGAATATCTGGATGACCTGTTCAATAGGATCATCTTCGAGCAGAATGCAGGCAAGGACCTCCTGCTCGATTTCAGTAGAATAGGGAGGAACGCGGCTCTCCTGACTGAAATCAATATCCTTGTCAAAATCTATGGCAACCGCTGCTTTCTTGATCATCATGCAATATCCTTGTCGTGAAGCGTTTCTTTTCCGCCCGTTTTTTTGTAATGGTGCTCCATCATCTGCACATCCTCCCAGCAGGCCCTTTTCCAGTTGGGGTTACGCAGCAGTGCGGCCGGGTGATAGGTCACAAAACAGTCAAACCCTTTCCATTCGATCAGCTTTCCCCTCATCATTCCCATGGAGAGGTTATTTTCAAGAATGGTATTTGCGGCAACCTTTCCAAGAATAAGAATGATTTTAGGCTTTAAAATCTGCAACTGCTGTTGCAGCCATGGCCGACAGAATCCGATTTCATCCTCAAGCGGGTTGCGGTTTCCCGGCGGCCGGCACTTCAGAATGTTGCAGATATAGACCTCTTCACGTTCAAAATGAACAGCCTGCAGAATTTTTGTGAGGAGCTGGCCGGATCTTCCGACAAAAGGCCGTCCCGACGCATCCTCTTCCGCTCCGGGGGCTTCGCCGATGACAACAATTTTTGCAAGAGGGCTCCCTTCGCCAACGACAACGTTCCGCCTTGTTTCGGCGAGCCGGCACTTTCGGCACGCCATTGCCGCTTTTTGCAGCTCCGCAAGCTGTTCAGCAGCCGAAGCGGAAGGGTGTTCACTGCCGGACGGCGTGCTCACTACAGGATCAAATAACAGGCCTTCCATGCAATTATCGGCTGTTTTTATGGAGAGGAGACTTTATCTCGCACTGTTTTTCTATGACCTCAAGCAACCGCTCTGCCGCGTCATGTTTTGTCAGTTGAGGCAGCTCGGTTGTTTTGCCGCTACGCTCTATCAGGGTCAGAATATTGGTATCAACTTCAAAACCGGAAGTTTTGCGATCAAAAAAGTTGAATGCTATCAGGTCAAGCTGCTTTGATTCCAGTTTCTTGCGTGCATTATCGATATCTGACTGCATTTCGAGTGCAAATCCTATGGCAAGTTGTTTGGTGCTTTTCTGCAGGCTGAACTCTGCAAGGATATCCGGGTTTTTTACAAGCGTAATCTCGATCTCTTCGGCCTCTTTTTTCATTTTTCTTTCATATGGTGCGGCCGGTCGATAATCTGCTACAGCCGCCGCGCCGATAAAGATATGGCAGCTTTGGAAAAAAGTTCGGGCGGCAGCATGCATCTCCAAAGCACTTTCAACATCGATGCGTTGCACTCCCGGAGGAGTTTCAAGATGAACCGGGCCTGTAATGAGGGTGACCAGTGCTCCGCGTTTTGCTGCGGCACCGGCTATGGCGAATCCCATCTTGCCCGAAGAGTAGTTGGAGATGTAGCGCACGCCATCAATTTTCTCTCTTGTCGGTCCGGCTGTCACAACAATGGATCTGCCCTGCAGGGGGGACTTTTGCTGTGTTGCGTGGAGGGCCTCTTCAAGATGGGTATGGATGGTTTCGGGCTCGGGCATCCGGCCGGTTCCGGATTGTCCTGAAGCGAGCTCTCCGCTTTCAGGTTTGAAGACCAGGCAGCCCTGTTTTTCAAGGAGTGCAATATTTCGCTGCACTGATGCAGAGAGAAACATCTGGCCATCCATGGCAGGAAAAACAAGTACCGGTTTGCCTGGCCGCAGTGTGAGAAAGCAGGCTGTGAGCATGTCGTCGCAAAGGCCTGCGGCCAGCCGTGCAAGAGTATTGGCTGTGGCCGGGGCAATGACCAGCGCGTCGGCCCACTCGCCAAGCGAGATATGGTGTGTGTAATCGGTTTCCGGTGTGTCAGCAGGAGGGAATATATTCCGGTAGACAGGCTCCTGGGAAACGGTTGCAAGCGCAAGTTCACTGACAAAACGGGCGCCGCCGTCGGTAAGGGCAACCCTGACATTTGCCCCTGCTTTTTTCAACACTCTTACCAGTTGCGGCGTTTTGTAGGCGGCAATGCCGCCGCAGATGCCGATGATGATGTTTTTGCCTCTCAAGAGCTTATTTCCTGTGGGTTTATTTCAGAATGGTTAACCTGTCAATTTACAAAAACAGCAGGATTTATTTTTTTTTGCCGGATGAAGGGATAATTCGTTTCCAGAACTGATCCCATGAGTTGAACCGCTCCCTGTAGGAGACACTTGCACCCCATGTTTCCGAAGGTTTCTGCAAATTGATGCTCGATGTTTCATTTCCGGTCTGACCGTAAGAGCGATAGGCTTCCAGGTATATTTTCGGAGTTACACGGTATTCGATTTTTTGTGCAGTACCGTAATAGTCTGACATAACAGATTGTTTCATGCTCGGAGAACTGCCTGTGCCTACAAAGCGGACTTTCCCGCCGGTACCGGGGACGTTGAGTGCAAAGTACAGATCAAGTCCGCTAAGGGCTCCGCGGTTGTCCACGCCGACATTGACATTGAAGCTTTCGATTCCGGCAATATCCTGCACGACTCTTGAGAGCTGTGAAGAAATCATACCGGTTCCGGTCGATATTCCGACGTTTGATGCAAAGCCGGTATTCTGGCTGCTGCTGCCCGGTCTGATATACCACTGCTTGGAAAGCAGCATGGTGATAACATTCAGCTGCGCGTTCGGGTCTATCTGGCTTGATTGTCCGCCGATGGTGTTCCGGGAGGAGAAGGGTTGAGACTGCTCGTTGAGGTAATAGCCCATCTCCACCTGTGGTTCATTGAGCGAACCGGTGATGGCAAGCAGCAGTTTTACATTATCCCGTTCAGCGGTCTGCTGGTTTACAGCAGTTACGTATTTGGCTCCATACAGATTGTCCATAACGCCGCCCCGGATGTCAGCGTTGTTCCAGGCTACCTTGCCACCATCCTGCAGGTCAAAATTTGAGTTGGAAAATTTGTATTTACCTCCGATGACATTCACCGAACCGAAGAGCCGGTAGAGCTGATCGGTTTTATTGACAACAAGTGAGAGATTGTTTACCGTTGTTTCAATCTGTTCGCCTCTGAGGCGGTCAAAAATTACACTGCACTTGATCGGTACGTTACTTGTCAGCCTCAGGTTTTTTATCTGGAGGATATCAAGCAGTGAATAGTAAAACTCTGCGGGTTGAACAGCTGCGTTACTTCCGGCAATCTCAGCTGAACTTTGTGATGGATAGCGCGGAACAAATTCAATGAACTTGTTGACTCCAATATACTTCGCGCTTTCATTGGCTCCAGCCCGGTAGAGAGAGAAATCGGCAGCGTTGATACGCAACTCTCCTTCGGCAAGCGGGGAGGTGAATGTGCCATGCAGCAGCAGATTGTTTGTAGAACCGGTTATGGTTCCAAAAGAGGTTTCATCCTTCCGGTCTTTTTTGTTGAACAGTAACAGATTGTCAATCCGGCATTCAAGAGCAAGTGCTCCCGGTTCCAGTTTGTCAAGTTTTACCACGCCGTTGATACGCCCTGTGCCCTTGAGATTGTCGCGGATTTTGATATCGCGAAGTTCGATCGCTTTCGGGGTTATAAAGAGCTCCCCATTGAGCAGATAGGTGACCTGGGTGGGTTCAATTCTGATTTTTGTATCAAGCAGCCGGCTTGTCAGATAGATATCGGGTGTCGGTGTTCTCCCTTCAATTTTGAGTGTTGTCGGTATTATGCCTTCGGCATCATCCACGATGGGAACTATATATTTGAGCAACTGCGCGGAAAGATTATCCGATCGGAATGAAACTCTTATGGGTTGTTGCGGTGCAGTCCGGAAGTGCAGGGGGTAGTAACTGAGTTCCAGCGGAATGGTTCCGCTTCCCTCGAACGTGTTCATTACCACTATCGGTTTTGCACTGTTCAGTGAGCCCGGTGAGCTGTTATGCATCTCAAACTGAAGCTGGCCGGAACTGTGCCGAGCTGTGCCCTGCACGGTTCCTATCCGGATTTTATCATAGCGGATATCCTCTCCGTTCAGTTTGAGTGCCGTTGTTTTCGCGCCGGGTGTACCGCTGACTGTCAGAGAGGCATTGATGGTTCCTGCAAGCAGATCAAGTGATGGATTGATGGCTAACTGTCTCAACTCCCTGAGCTGAACTTTGTAGAGTATACATTGAAAGGTACCTGACTGAGAATTGCTGAGCTCTCCATTAAGCACAATCTGCTGACCCCCTTTCATCAGACTGAAACGGTTGAAGAGTGCTGAAGTTCTGCCGAGCATGATATGTGACTTTTCAGATGCCTGCCAGATACCTTCAGCATCTTTCAGAGAGAGGTGGTTAACGGTCAAATCATAGCTGCTGCCGCTTTTTGCGGCTGATAATTTTGCCGAAAAGTTCTGCTTCGGTTCAAGGGTGGAGATGTCGAGAGTGGTCTCAAGCCGTGAAGGGGTATACAGCGCAGTAAAGATGGCTGCACCTGTTTTTTTGCCGGCCAGGGAGAGTGATGCTGCCTTTGCATTTACCGATGCTTTTTTCGTCCCGCTGGCAGTACACTCCACTCCGGCCGCCATAGCGAGCTTCTCTATGAGCACACTGTTCTTGGCCTTCAATTGTTCGACTCTGATTGCACTCTCTATCGAGCACTCACCATTACTGTACAGGGCTCTCCCTTCAGCACGTCCCTTCACAGAGAGCGCCTCCACAGGGAAGAGTCGCTGAAAGGGTGAGAGATCTTTGATTGTTACCAGGTAGTTGACCGTGAATGGTTTTGTCAGTTTGCCCGAGCTGTTTTCAGGAGCAGGCATGGTTGACTGCCAGATATTCTGTGATGCGATCTCCCTTGCGATTCCGGAGCCTGCAAGCCTGCCAAGAGCAATCAGCTCGTCAAATGAAAAATTTCCTTCGGTAAGCAGGTCAAAAAAATCACTGTTGATCGTGGTTCTGGAGCTGCCGGGTTTCTGTACAATTTCGACCGATGCCTTTGAATTCTCTTTCAGCCGGATATTGTTGATTTGAGAAGGCGCGAACTTCATCATGGCAAAAACATTCAGGGCTTTCGCGTCAACACCTGATCCATTCATGCTGAATGTGCCGTTCAGATCGGTTTTATACTGCTCTGAACCGAGGATTTTTGATAGATCAAGAGCCGTGGCCTTGCCGGATGCCTGGTAACGGGTTGCTTTATCTTTCAGGTCGACTCCCCCGTCAAGGCTGAATGTTGTGAGATTGTTTTTGAGCGAGACCGTAGCTGCCAGCATGTCATTACCGAAGTCAAGCAGCATACTACCCTCTTTGATCGGCTGATTCTGCCAGTAGGAGTCGGCCAGCTTCAAGTCAAGCTTCAGGCGGTTGATCTTTTTGTTGACCATAACGCCTTCAAAACTGCCGGATGCGTTGATCAGACTTTTTTCTCCACCCGCGTCAACCAGTTTTTGCGGTTTCAGGTTTTTCAGCACCATGGTGCCTTTGGAGGAAAACTGTTCCGATCCCTCTTTTGATGTCTCTGCATTCAGGGAGAGATCTCCAGGAGCAGTTCGAAGGGTCAGTTCTGACTTGACCGTTTTCAGATTACCTTTTACCCGTCCGAGAAAGGTAATGTTACCGGTTTTTTTTGCGATCTCCCGGTAGGTACTCTTCTGCAGGAGAGACTCGATAAATGCACCCTCAATCCTTGAGCTGTCACATTCAAGCTGATAAGCCAGGGCATTTCTGTTTTGCAGGTTGAGCAGTTCGCCTTTTACGATGATGCGGTTTTTAAGGTGTGTCAGGTTTGCATCCAGGATTTTGACATTATCTTTTTTTCCTTTTGCGTTACCCTTCAGGGTGTACATTCCGTCGGGAAGAAGAAGTGCCGGAAAAAACGGTTTCAGATCACTGCTTTGGAGGGAGAGCTCCTGAATATTCAAAAATGAGTCGGCGCGTAAAAGTTGCTTTTGAATCAGGGAGGAGAAGATCGTAAAATTGTCAAAAGTGGCCGAGAGTTCAGCTTTGCTTTTATTTGCCTCGGCTTTCAGTGCAATTATTTCTGCGCGGTTTTCCGAAAAGAGAAAACTGCCCGATGCCTGGTGCAGGGTGATGTTTTCGCGGGGGAGTGTGAGTCTGAGCCGGAGTGTATCAAGTTTGCCCTTCAGAAATTTTTCCTTTATGGTGAACGATGTGAGTTCCAGGTTGATATGGTTCACCGAAAGCTGAAGGGCGTTCGGGTTGCTCTTCTTTCCGGTATAGGTGAGCGTGCTGTTTTTCAGTTGCAGTTTTTTGCTGAAAAAATGATCCAGTGGAGCCTGCTTTATATTGGGATCGCGAAAAGCAAAGAGCTGTTCAATATTGAGTTTGCCGTTTTCCTGTTCGATAACTCTCGCGTTCAGCGAATCGGCAACAAGCCGCCGCAAATAGAGTTTTCTGATTTCAGGCTGGAGGAAGGTGAGGAAGTTTACTTTTGCTGAAACTTTGCGCGCTTCAAGCGCAGGAACCGCTTCGCCGGGGCTGTATATACGGGGGTTAATCAGGGTGACACTGTTGGGGAACTTCAGGTGAAGTTCGCCGAGTTCAAGACGACCGACAAAGTTTTCGTTAAAAAGAGCAGTTGCCCGCTCTTTGACCAGCAGGTCAATGACTCCGCTGTTCAGAACAAACAGAGCGACAAGCGACAGAAGAAAAATGAATGCCGTGAAAACTGTCAGCAGTTTGATGGTGTAGCGTTTAATCCTTTCCACTGCCGGGTGATGGGTTAGTGTAGAGCTGAAGAATTTTATCTATAATATTGCTTGTTGAACGGCCTTCGAGCAGTGGTACGGTCAGTACTTTGCCGCCATTTTCCAGGACAGCTTTTGCTCCGGCAATCTGTTCAACAGCCCAGTCGGCTCCTTTGACCAGAATATCCGGCAAGAGAAGATTGATAAGCGATTCGGGCGTATCTTCTTCAAAAAGGGTAACCGCATCGACCGCCTGAAGTGCCGCAAGTACGGCGGCCCGGTCGGCTTCAGAACAGACAGGACGATGCACTCCTTTCAGCCTTCTTACTGAAGCATCACTGTTGAGGCCGATCAGAAGGATATCTCCAAGTTGTTTTGCAGCAGCAAGATACTCGACGTGTCCGGCATGCAGGATATCAAAGCAGCCGTTTGTAAATACAACTTTTTTACCGTCAGCCTGCCATGCCCGTACATTGACAAGAGCCTCATTCCGGCTCAGCAGCTTATGGGAACCATGCATAGTTGCCATCTTTTTGCTATACTTTGCCCGGTAGAGTATGAAAAGATAATTGGCCGAATTTTTTTTCAATTTAGCGTATACTCTTCGATTGTCCGCATGCTAAAATACAGGTTTTCCATGAAGCGAAGCTGGGAGGATAGTGACGGGGTGGCCGATCGGGTGCTTTATGGTTTAATTATGATGATCGGCTGGTTCGTCAGAACGATAAGCCGTAAACACTCAAGTGCGTTGGCTCGTGCGCTGGGTGATTTTGTCTACAGGGTGCTTAAAATGAGGCGTTCACTTGTTGAAGAGAATCTTGCCCTTGTTTTTCCTGAAAAACAGAGCGGGGAGATTACGGCGATTGCCCATCAGGTTTACCGGAACCAGGCAGAGAATTTCATTGAAGTACTCCGTCTTCCCATGATCAAAACCGCTGAAGATGCCGCACGGCTTCTTGATCTTGATGCTCGTCTTCTGCTCTCTGAAACTCTGGAGAAGAAGAGGGGATGCGTGATCGTATCAGCTCATTTTGGCAACTGGGAGCTGATGGCGCTCTGTTCCGGACTGTTGATGGCCCCTTTTACTATCGTGGTAAAGGAGCTGAAGAATCATGCCATTGATCGTAAAATCAATAGCTGGAGGACGATGCAGGGGAACAGGATCGTCTATGACTGGCAGGCGCTTCGCACGGGGTTGCGAACGCTCCGGGAAGGGGGGATAGTAACAATTCTCGGTGATCAGTCTGATTCGGGGGGATCATTTTTTACCGAGTTTCTCGGAAGAAGGACCGCAGTATTTCTTGGTCCGGCCTTTCTTGCCCTGAAAGCAGGAGTGCCGCTCTTTGTTGTGATGTGTCGCAGTATAGGCAATGGACGGTATACCATCGATATAGAAGAGATTGATATGAGTGATCTTGGACGTGAAAAGGCGGATGCCGAAGAGCTTGCCCGCCGGTATACAAAGGTGATTGAACGCTATATTTATAAATATCCTGAAGAGTGGTTCTGGCTGCATAATCGCTGGAAGCGAACGGAACCCTGAGGCGGGTTTTACCGCTGGCTCCTTTTTGTATAAGAGGGGCTGAAAATGTAGATTGCGTTCGGGCATTGCTGGCTGTCACAATAACCTCTTTATGAAAGTATTATCAAGGATTGTTCGCTATCTGCTCCCCTCAAAAGGCAAGATTGCACTTGTTCTGGTTGTCAGCATCATGACCTCGCTGCTCGGGGTTGTTTCAATCTATTCAGTCCTTCCTCTTCTGAATGCGGTTTTTACTGCCGACCGCACGATTGCGGGTTCGGTCCCCCCTGAAACTGCCGCGCTGCAGAGCAGGGCGCCTGAAAAAAGTTCCGACCAGGTTCCGGTTGTTTTTAATGGCTTTGATACCGAAAAGCTCAAGGCTTCGGTGACGGAGTCCTTTGCAGAAGCGTTTCATGCCGAGACCAAAGAGAGAACCCTGCTCAATATCTGTCTCTTTCTCATAGGTGCATTTGCCGTAAAAAACCTGTTTGTCTATATGAACGGTCAGCTCCTCTACCGGATTCAGACCAAGACGGCCAAACAGCTCCGCGATGATGTATTCAATAATATCATTGAGATGCACCTGGATTATTTTAACAAGAACAGGGTTGGCAATCTGATGAATCTGGTTTACAACGACGTTCAGACGGTTAATGAATCGGTAAGTTCCACCTTTGTCAATTTTCTGCAGAACCCGTTTGCGGTGGTTGTTTACGCTTGTGTCCTTCTTGTTTTGAGCTGGAAGCTTACGCTTTTTGCAACGGTGACTTCGCTGCTGATATTTTTTGTGATCAGCATAATCGGCAAGCAGGTGAAGGGTCTGGCGGCAGCGTTCCGCACAAAAATGGGTGATATGAACTCGGTCTTGCAGGAGAAGTTCAGCGGGATCAAGGTTATCAAGTCAAGTGCATTTGAAAATGTCGAACTTCAGCGTTTTCAATCGTTTACAAGGGATTTCCGGAAACTCGATATCCGGATTGCAAGACTTCGTAATATTATCAGTCCGGTTAATGAAACGCTGCTGGTTGCGGCCATTGCCCTCGTGCTCTGGTTTGGTGGATTGCAGGTCTTTGAGGGAAGGATGACCTCCTCAGAACTGATTCTCTTTGCCTTTACACTCTACTCCACCATGGGACCGATCAAGAAATTCGGAGATATCAGTAGCCAGATGGCTGTCGGAAAGGCCTCTGCTGAACGGCTCTTTGAGCTGCTTGATACGGTGCCGGATATCAGTAACGGGAGTTGCTCCATAACAGGTTTTTCCCATGAGATCCGCTTTGAGGACGTCTCGTTTAAATACAGCAAGGAGGCAGATGCTCCCAATGTGCTTGACCATGTCTCTTTTGAACTGAAGAAAGGGGAGATGGTTGCACTGGTCGGACAGTCGGGATCAGGAAAGTCGACGACGGTCGATCTTCTTCTGCGTTTTTATGATGTTGATTCAGGCCGTATTACCATTGACGGGATCGATATCCGGGAGTATGACTTCAAGCAGTTGCGCCGGATGATCGGTGTGGTCAGCCAGGAGGTGATTCTTTTCAATGATACCATCAAGGAGAACATTGCCTACGGGATCCATGGAGAGATCAGCCAGGAGAAGGTAATCATGGCGGCAAAAATGGCCAATGCCCATCAGTTCATTGAGGAAAAACCCGAGCAGTATGATACCCTGATCGGAGACCGTGGGGTACAGCTTTCAGGCGGACAGCGACAGCGGCTGGCTATTGCCCGTGCCATGGTGAAGAATCCTGAACTGCTGGTTTTTGATGAGGCGACCAGTGCTCTTGATAATGAATCCGAAAAGGTAGTGCAGGAGGCAATAGACCATGCCCTTGAAAACCGTACGGCTCTGGTTGTCGCTCACCGGCTCTCAACTGTCAGGAATGCCGACAGGATCATTGTCATGGAGAGGGGGAGAGCGGTTGAATCCGGAAGTCATGAAGAGCTTCTCGCTCTTGGCGGGTTATACCGGCAGCTCTATGATATTCAGTTTTCCGGCAAGACGCAGGAGTCCGAACGGACGCCGGTTGCTTCCTGAATATACCGCCAATGCCGACTGGTACGGGTGCTCTTTTATCCCTTCAATCCTTCCGCAACCATGGCAAATATTCCAAATCGTTTTGTTGTCGTCATTCCGGTATTCAACCAGCTTCATTACACATCGCAGTGTGTTGAAAGCCTGCTCAGGCAACATGTCGAAACTGATGAGATCCTGATTATCGACAACGCCAGCAGCGATGAAACACCGCTCTGGCTGGCGCAACATTCCGAATTGAAACATCTCCGTAACAAGATCAATCTCGGTTGCGGCTGTGCCTGGGCTCAGGGCGTGGTTCTCAGTCCGGATGCCGAATGGATAGTACTGCTCAATAACGATGTGCTTTCGGGGCCTGAAGCGATCCATAACCTGCTTGATGCAGCAGAACGTGAAAAGCTTGGAGTCGTAAGTCCGGCGCTGCTTGAGGGGCCGAACGACTACGATTTTGAGGATTTTGCTTCGAAATTCCAGAAAAACATGTCCGGTATGATTCGTCGGGGGCGCTTCCATGGGGTCTGTTTTGCTATTCATCGGAGCGTTACTGAGAAAATCGGTTTTCCTGACACCGACCGGCGTCTGGGGGGATATGAAGATGCCGAGTTTTTCTTCCGCTGCCGGCGAGCAGGGATTCCGGTCGGGATTGTCGGTGATTCGGTCTTTCACCACTTCGGCTCTATTACCCAGAAGGCCATCAAGCAGAAGACGGGACAGAAATCTCTCGGAGACCTCAACTATTTCCGCTCCAGGGTTGGTTCAAAATGGTGGTCAAGGAAGCGGGATAAATTTGTGTCAAGGTTTATTTTCAGGAAATGGATCAGCGATGAACGGGCAGGAACAGGCTGTTCACTGCATATGATACGCAGGGATGGAGCATGGGAGCTTCGTTGATCATCCGGCCATTGATGATATGGAATACTCTAAGGGGTTTAATGTTTGCTGCGGCAGCCGTATTTGAGCGATGACCATGCATAAAGGCAATCCGCGACACATACTTGTTATTGTACAACGCTCCAACGGCGATGTCTTTCTGAGTTCGCCGTTGATCGAGGTGCTTTTCCGTGTTTATGGCTGCCCGGACATCGATCTGCTGGTCAACAGCGACACGCTTGCTATAGCCGGGACGCTTCCGCATATAAAACAGATACATCTCTTCTCCTACAATGTCGCGGGCAAGGGGAGGGGTTCCCAGACTGCTGATCTGCTGAAAAGGATTTCCCGCCGCTATGACTTGAGTATCAATCTGACGGCAAGTGACCGTTCAGTTCTGTTTGCCCTGCTTTCCGGGCGAAGAGCCATAAGCGCAGTGGAGCCTGACCGGAAAAAATCCTGGTGGAAGCGCCTCTTTCTTTCGGCCCATTACGAGTTTGATGCGACCCGGCACATCATTGAGAACAATACCACCGCTCTTGACCTTCTGGGTATTGGTTCCGGCAAGCCGACCATCAGCTCCTGCCACTCCCCGCAGGCTGACGAACGTGTCAGGCAGATGCTGGAAGGGGCCGGTATCGGCGAATTTCTTATTGTTCACCCCGGAGCACAGTATAACTACAAGGTATATCCCGAGCGGCTCAGAAACACTCTGTTTGAGCGCCTGAACAGTTTCGGCATACCGATAGTTGTCACCGGTGGCAAAAGCCTGCTTGACCTTGAGATAAAAGGAACACTGCCGAAGCTTGAAAATGTTCATGATTTTATCGGCAGGACAAGTATGGATGAATTGATTGCGCTGAGTGATCGATCCCTTGCTTATATTGGAGCCGATACGCTGAACATGCATATTGCTGCTTCGCAGAACAAACGTATTTTTGCCATTTTCGGCCCGACAATTCCAGGCATGTGGTCTCCCTGGTGCAACGAACTCCACACCGGAACCAGGCTGAACAGGCCTTTGCAGACTTATGGCAACATTACCATCTTTCAGGCTGACATGCCCTGCGTCTCCTGCGGTCGCGCTGGTTGCGATGATCAACATGGTGTCAGCGAATGCCTTTACCATATTGATCCCGATCTCATCACTAACGAAATTGAGCATTGGCTAACAACATTTCGGTAACGATCCTTACCAAGAATTCCGCAGCCTTGCTTGCCGAGTGCCTCGGTGCGCTTGAGGTGTTTACGGACGTTGTCGTTGTCGACAATGGATCGACCGATGATACAATTGCTGTCGCTTCACGCTTCAGGAACGTCCGACTCTTCGAGCACCCCTTCACCGGGTTTGGCCCGATGAAGAACATTGCGATTGACAAGGCTGCCAACGACTGGATCTTCTCGGTTGACAGCGATGAAATTGTTACTCCGGAACTGTCGGCCGAGATTTTGAGTCTCAAGCTGGACAGCAGCCGCATCTATGCTGTGGAGCGTGATAACCATTACCGCCGAAGGCTGATTTGTGGCTGCGGCTGGCAGAACGATCAGGTCCAGCGGCTCTTCAACAGGAAGCGTACCCGATACGACGACAAGCTGGTTCATGAAGGGCTCAAAATGGATGACCAGCTTCAAACGGAGCTTCTGAAGGGCAGGTTGAACCATTATCCCTACGACAATGCGTCGCAGCTCGTCCAGAAAATGCAGCACTACTCCACGCTCTGGGCTGAGGAGCATCGTGGTCGGAAAAAAGCCTCCCCCTTCAAGGCGCTCTTCTACGGAGTACTCACCTTTTTCAAGTCCTACCTGCTCAAGAAAGGGTGGCTTTACGGTTACGAGGGGCTTCTGATCTCGATTTCAAATGCGAACGGGGTTTTTTACAAATACATCAAGCTCTATGAATCCGACAGATCTCACAGCCTGTAGTCTGGTCATCACTACCTACAACGCACCTGATCTGCTGGATCTTGCCATCCGGAGTGCACTTGCGCAGTCCGAGCCGCCCTCTGAAATCCTTGTTGCCGACGACGGCAGTACAAGCGATACCGCACTGCTCATTGAAACTCACAGGGTTCGTTCGAGAGTGCCGATGGTTCACCTCTGGCAGGAAGACCTGGGGTTCCGGGCCGCCTCTTCGAGGAACAGGGCGATTGCTGCGGCAAAGGGCAATTACATCGTGATCGTTGACGGAGATATACTGATGCATCGCGACTTCATCAAGGACCATAAACGGCTGGCGCTTGCAGGTACTTTCATTCAGGGTTCAAGAGTGCTGCTTTCGAAGGAGAATACCCTGAATCGGTTCGTTACGAAGAATATCACCGTCTCCCTCTTCGAAAAGGGGCTTGAAAACCGTAAAAATGTTCTGCACTTACCGCTGCTTTCAAAGCTTCTTGCCTTGAAAAGCGGCTCCCTGAACGGTATACGAAGCTGTAATATGTCGTTTTTCAGAAACGACTGCATCCGCATCAACGGATTCAATGAGGATTTTATCGGATGGGGACGCGAGGACAGTGAATTTGCCGCCCGGCTCATCAACAGCGGCATTCTCCGCCGAAATGTCAGGTTCAGCGCCATTGCATCGCATCTCTGGCATCCGGAGAACCCGAAGCACCTGCTCTCTGAAAATGATCGTTTACTTGAACAGGCTGTCGTCGGCAGGCTCGCCACCTGCCCGAATGGCATCGATAAATACCTGGCAAAGAGATAATTATGAAAATCAGCGCCTTTACCTTTATCAAAAACGGAACCATCTTCGGTTTTCCCTACACGGAATCAATTCGTTCCGTGCTGCCGATTGTTGATGAGTTTGTTGTCAACGTCGGTGTGAGTGATGATGACACTCTTGATCGAATCCGGCAGATCAATGATCCGAAGATACGGATCATCCAGTCGCACTGGAATGACAGGATGAAGGTTGGCGGTTATGTCTACGGTCAGCAGAAAATGATTGCACAGTTCAACTGTACAGGCGACTGGGCCTTCTATCTTGAGGGAGACGAAATTGTTCATGAAGAGGAGCTGACAAAAATTGTCGATGCATGCCGAACCCATCTGGATGATGAGCGAATCGAGGCTCTCACTTTCGACTATTATCATTTCTATGGCAATGCGAACAGTTATCTCGATTCACCCGGCTGGTACCGCCGTGCTGCCAGAATCATCAGAAACTCCATAAGAACGACAGCTCCTGACGGGCTTTTCTGGCATGTGCTTACCGACAATAACAAGGTTTCACGCTATCCGAAGAGTGCTCATACCGGGGCCTCGATCTATCACTACGGATGGGTCCGGAGCGAGGAGGCGATGAACCGGAAATCGGAAAACGTTCAGAAGTACTGGAATAAAAACCATAGCAGGATTGACTATGGTGAGATTGATCAGAAGATTGTCCGCGAGTTCAGGGGTTCCCATCCTGCAGTTATTCGTGACTGGCTTCCGAAAGAGAAGGGCCTTTTTCGGGCCAATCCCGGCCATATATTGACCCGGCGGGAGAAAAAACACCGGTTGATGCTCCATCTTGAACGGTGGTTCGGGATGGAATTGAGTAAAAAACATTTTGATCGAGTAACCCGTGAGTGACCATCACTGCCGACGGCATTCACAGCAGACAGTTTCTCCACCATTTGCAGTTCGTTTATGAACCCTTCCATTGTCCTTCTGCCGAACTGGATTGGCGACATGCTCCTTGCCCTTTCACTGGTCATGAGACTGCCCGAAAGCCGTCGATCAGAGACCACGCTTCTGGTGCCGCCTCAGATGAGCGGCCTGGTAGGAGAGCTCTGCGATCTGCCCCGGATTGAGTATCTCCGGAGCAGTGCCGAAGAGCGCAAGCGTACGCTGAATGCTGTGCGCAACGGGAGGTTTCACGCCTTCTACCTCATCCCTTTTTCATTTTCTTCGGCATGGTTTGCTATGAAGACAGGGGTGCCGCTCAGGCGAGGCCTGCCGGAAGAGATGAGGCGTTTTCTTTTGACCGATCCGGTTTCCGAAGAGTTCAGTGACAACAAGCTGATGCATATTACCAGAGAATATGCCGCCATTCTTGATATGCCATATCATCCCCCTGAAGAGTGGATGGGTGTACAGGTTGAGCCAGGCTGGAGTCACGCCGGTTCAATTGTCTACTGCCCCGGGGCGGCATACGGGCCGGCCAAGAAATGGCCTCACTTTGCTGAACTGGCAAGGCTGCAGGAGCGCCATACTATTGTTGTTCTTGGAATGAAAGAAGACCGGCAGTCGGCAGAGGAGATCGCAGGCATGGCGCCCGGAAGAGTTACGGACCTTACCGGAAGGACTTCGCTGAAGGAGGTTGCTGCGATCATGTCATCTGCTCGCGGAGTGGTCTCGAACGATTCCGGGCTGATGCATCTTGCCGGCTATATCGGCACTCCGGTCATCGGCCTTTTCGGTTCCACAAGCCCGGTCTGGACGGGTCCTCTCGGGAAAAAAAGCATTGCCATGAACTTTCCCGAGCCATGTGCCCCCTGTTTCCAGAGAACCTGCAAGTATCACCACTATCGCTGTCTTGCAAACATTACTCCGGAAGCTGTAGCGGAGGCAATGGAGAAATTGTGTGGATTACCCGGACATTCAGCCACTCAAGAGGCCTGCAATTGAGGGAGAGCTGCTCAATGCTTCGATTGTTGCCGAACGATCGAGAATCCATCTACCAGCGCAAACCACTCTCCGTTCTCTCTC
Organism: Chlorobium sp. KB01; assembly: GCF_001975465.1. Lineage (NCBI taxonomy): Bacteria > Pseudomonadati > Chlorobiota > Chlorobiia > Chlorobiales > Chlorobiaceae > Chlorobium > Chlorobium sp. KB01. The sequence goes on along the minus strand of NZ_MPJE01000066.1, from coordinate 82,831 downwards.
TGAAAGGGGTCAACGGTATGCATTCCATCTCTGTTCCACCATTCATCGCCGGGCTGTAACACCGGTTGCTCCCTTGCCGGCTCTTCACTGTAAGTGTTTTCTGTGAGTTCAGTTATCCGGAACGCCCAAACGTTTGTGCCGTAGTTCGGAATCTCATCCTGTGCATATCGATAGATAAACCCATTGTAAAGCGTTACTCTTCCTCCGGGACGGGCAAAATTCGGACTGTTGCACACTACAGGGCTTTTTGGATGTTCTTTCCATGGACCGGTAATGGTTTCAGAAGTGAAGAGGTGGAGGTTTTTTGATTTAAGGGAATAACTGAAAAGATACCAGCGATTCCGATAGTGAATAACTGAGGGGTCAACCAGGGCTGCAAGGCGGTCTTTGCCCTGGACAAGTGTTGTCAGATGCTGCCACTGGTCAGGAAAATGCACTGCACGGTAGAGTTGAATGCCCCCTGAGCCCATACATTCAGGGATCATGTAATAGTTTTCCTCTGCCATGAAGAGATAGGGATAGGAGAGGTGAAAACGCTCTCGGAGAACAACCTGGCAATACCTCCACGCTATGCCGTTTCTACTGAATGCATAAGCGATCTCTCCCCTGTTGTTTTTATTGTTCAATACTTCAAAGAAGAGGTGATAGCCACTCACCGTTTTTATCATGAACGGGTCAGCAACAAAGCGGGCAGAGATATCGGTGATATCTTTTGCAGTAAGCACAGGATTTGTAATGGCTGTCGGCGGGTGAAGCTCAACGGGCGAGTGCCCTTCATAGATGCCGATTGCCCAGGTTTCCCGGCTGCGCCTGAGAATCTTTTTTTTGTAATGCTTTCTATAGCGGGCAGTGACGATCAGCAAAATCGCAATGGCTGGCAGGATGATCAGCAAGAGGCTTGTCGTCATAACGATTTCTGTACATGGTTGCTGAAAGTGAGTGCTGCATGCCATGTCCCGGCAGCCGCTTTATTCCCGGTGATCGTAACGCCGCCGGTTATGAGAGTTTTTTGAGCATCTCCCGGAGTGCCGAAGAGAGTTCGGCAGGATCGATATCAATAATATCAGGTGTCGGCGACACTACAACCTTCTGTATGGTACTCAACGGTCCGAACTGTGTTCGATCAGCGAGATACTCCCTGTAGAGTGCTATCAGCGGCGTATCGGAGCAGGCAGCAATATGAACCAGGGAGGTGTCTGGAGTGATGAGGAGTCTGAGCTTCCTGACGATTTCGCCTACCTCATAGATGTTACGGGTTGACGGAGATGCAATGACATTGGTATGCGGCTTTTCAAGTGCTCTTTTCTCTTCAAGGTCCTGAGGCGTTGAAAAGATTATAAACCGTTCGTCAGGGAAGGCCTGAACGAGTTCCGACCATTGCTGCAACGTACGGTGTCCGCCAATATGCCCCGCACTGATATTAATCCCTATGTATTTTCCGGGCTCAAGACTCTTCAGTAAGGCTTCCGTTTCATGCGATACCGGCATCTCCGGCAGATACGGTCTGCATGGCGGTTTTAACGTTTTTGTCCCGAGAAAATTCAGCAGAGCAAGGTTTTTCAGTGACTCATGGGTGTTGGGCTCCATTCTGATAAGGTGGTCGAACAGACCTTCATGACTGGGGCTGAAGTGGCTTACCTTGCTTCGGGCGCGGACAAGCACCGACTGGATCAGAAAATGGAATGAAGGGTGATCCTTTGGATTGAAAAGCAGATCAAATTTTTTTGAAAGAATCCCTTTATAGTATCGCGGCATGTTTCTTTTTGCATGATAAACCGCCGTGACATTTTTATCTGCACTGAAAAAATTGAAAATAATCTGGCTGAAGGCGATAACATGGATTGCGAGGTCAGGAAACTCCCTTCGCAGGGTGCCGATCAGGGGTGTCAGCAGAATACAGTCGCCATAACACTCACGGGCGAGAATAACGATGCTTTCGGGTGTTTCCTGAAAAGGCGGGATGTTCTCAGGTCGCTTTCCAACGAACTGGAGGCTCTTTGCAAAGCGCTGACGAAATACCCGATGATCCTTTTTTTTCGATTTCATACTTCCAGTGTAGACGATTATATGCTTTCTATTAATCCAGCAGCCAGCAGCTCGTACTGGTCAACTACTTTTTGCAGGTCAAACTTCTCTTCCACGATCATTCGTGCAGCTTTTCCCATCTTACGATAGTCAGATTGCAGCACTCTTGTTACCCCTTCAGCAAGTGCCTGACTGCTGCCGGGTTTAACAATGATTCCGGACTGGTTGTTGACAATCACATCCACGAGTCCGCTTCCGGATGTAGCGACAACCGGTCTGCCCGCCGCCATGGATTCAAGTGCACTCATCGACATACCCTCTTCGGGTGAAGGCATAACGGTCATGTCCACTCCGGCAAGTATCTCCGGAATATCTGTTCTGAATCCGGTGAAGAGCACCTTTTCCTCAAGATCTCTTTGTGTTGTAAACGCCTGCAACTTCTTTTCGATACAGCCTGTCCCAACAATCAAAAAACTGATTGAACCGATTTTTTTTACTATTTCCGGGATTGCTGCCATAAAGCACTCCACTCCCTTGTTTTCGTCCAGTCGGCTTATGATGGCAACCACGTATTGCGAAACCCTCTCCTTTTGCGATGCAGTTGCATTACTGTCGAACCGGCTCAATTCGATGCCGTCATAAATTACCGTGATTTTATTTGCGGGGATTGAGAAATCTGAAACAAGCTCACGTTTTATCTTATCAGAAACAGCAATGATTCTGTCAATAAGTCTGGAGTAGAGGAGTTTATTGATCTGTTTTTTTAATCCTTTTTTTCTGTAGGGAACATTACGGGTCAGGATTACTTTTCTGTTTGCTATTTTTGCGGCAAGGGATGCGACCCAGTAAAATTTTGGAGAGCAGATCTCGATGAGATCAATATGGTTCTCTTTTATCATCCGGATAAGCTCCGGGATAACGAACAGGTTTATATCTGATGTCGGGTCGATCGTGAAAACCGGAATGTTCTCCCCTGGAAGCCGGAGTGCAAGGCCGCTTCCGGGTAAACAGCATACCGCGACCTTGTGACCCCGCATTTGCAGTTCCCGGCTGAAGAGCAGAATTCTGTTTGCGCCGCCAGACCAGTGGGGTGTGGCATCAAATAGCATAAGATTCATCTGTGGCTGCTCTTATTGACGAGAAATTCTGAAAATGGATAAACCCGGTTTTATCGTTTATTGGCAGCTTGCTGGCAACGTATTGGAACAACTGCGGATGCTGTATTTTCAGCCGGCAGGGTACGCTTTCAAGAGAGAGTTATGGTTTCTGCTTGTTTTTTCTCTCGCCAATACCTATCTGTTCATAAGGCCTGAATTCAGGGTGTTCAGGATGATAAAGTATCAAATTTCAGGAGTTTCATTGTAACAGATAATCAATGCGGATATTTTTCTCTCCAGACTCATTTACGGCTCAGCGCCCCTCTTTTCTGGTCAATACCCTTATTCTGGCTCTTCTGATGGTGCTCTACTCTCTTGCCGGAGAGCTTCTGTTCTGGCTGATCAATGGTGAGCGCCTTGATGCGCTCTCTCTGATGCATTCGGTGAGCACCATGATTTCCCTTATGCGCCTGATTCAGGTTGCCGGTCAGATTCTTGTTTTTGCCATTCCGGTTATTCTGCTTGCCGGCTGGCATACCGGCAGCAGAAATGTGTTTTCCCGGCGAAGCCTTGCTTTTCTGGGGATCGGGATGCGTCCGCACTCCGGTGCCATTTTCCCGGCAGTTGCGGGTATTTTCCTGCTTCAGCCGGTGTTATTTACCATCACAGCTCTTCAGGATCTTTATCTGTGGCCGGCTCTTGGCGCTGCGGGTTCAGCTGTTGTCAGCCAGCGGGATATGATGGACTCTTTTATCAAGGCACTTGCGGTTGTGCGTTCGACGCCGGAGATCTTTTCGGTTGTGTTGGTTTTTTCTCTTACTCCTGCGGTGTGTGAAGAGCTCTTTTTCAGGGGATATATCCAGCAGAATTATACCCGGTCGATGTCATCGGCCAAAGCTGTTTTACTCACCGGAGTGGTTTTTGCATTCTTTCATCTGAGTCCGGCGAATCTTCTTCCTCTTGCGTTTCTGGGGTGGTATATTGGGTATGTCTACAGCGCTTCAGGCAGTCTTATGGTGCCTTTTGCTGCACATTTAGCAAACAATCTCGCCGCTCTCCTCATGGTTTATGCTGCGGAGAGAGGATTTTCTCTGAACGTATCCGCTCAGATACCGCTACTCCAGAGTGTATGGTGGTGGGTTGTTGTTGCCGGGAGTTTGTCTCTGTTTGCTCTGGTGATTCGCCGGTTTTTTCCGGTCATCTCTTCAGTGGCGGAAGAGGGTGAAGAAAAATACCGGTCAGATGTTTAAACCATGATCTATGTCTAAACTCCTAACGATAAATTTATTGCAGCGGGTAGTGGTGGCTGTTGCCGGTATCCCTTTTCTGCTCTGGCTGATCAAGATCGGCGGGGTGTGGTTTTCCGGCTTTTTTTCACTGCTCGCACTGCTTGCGGTCTATGAGTTTCATCATCTTGCCGCGCACAAGGCTTCTCCTCCACCCCTTTGGCTTGCAGTGCTGATAACACTGCTCTTTCAGCTTGATTTTGCGTTTCATCTTGTTGAGGTGTGGGAGCTGCTGCTTGCGGTAGTGCTTTTTCTTTTCGTGCTCGAACTCTTTTCGAAGGAGGGTTCACCGTTGCTTAATCTCGGCTCGGTTTTCCCCGGTCTTCTCTATGTTAACCTTACCTTCGGCGCCCTTTTACGGCTGCGTCTTGATGCTCCGGAGGGAAGTGGTGTTGCCATGGTCTATCTTCTTTTTCTCTGTGTCTGGGCTGCTGATATTTTTGCTTATTTCGGTGGAAGCACCCTCGGCGGGAAATTTATTCGCCGCAAACTGTTTGAACGTCTGAGCCCGCATAAAACCTGGGAGGGATTTCTGTTCGGTCTGGCTGGCAGCGTATCGGCGGCACTGATATACGGTAACTTTTTTCCATCGTTGCCATTGCATACCGCGCTGATGACGGGATTGCTGATCGGGTTTGCCAGTCCGGCAGGAGATCTTGTTGAGTCCATGTTCAAACGGGATGCCGGAGTCAAAGATTCATCCGGTCTGATACCGGGCCACGGGGGGGTGCTTGACCGGTTTGATACCATCATGTTTGTGTCGCCATTTCTTTATTTTATAGCGTTTTACCTCTGATCCTGCTGCCAGCCCGAGCAACATGCGGTATGGATTATAAATGTTTTATATTACCCGTTAAACGGGTGATCAGCTTTCGTGTGTTTCCCCCGGTATAAGCGTATTAACCGCAAGAGATTGTCATAATGAAAATTGAAGGTCTTCTTTCCGAAAAACATATAGTTCTGAATCTTGAACTGGCAACAAAACGCCAGGTTATTGAAAAAATGCTCTCTATTGCAGCCACTCATAAAGGAGTGACGGATATCAATAAGCTGCGGGAGGATGTTGTCCGGCGTGAAGAGGAGATGTCTACCGGTATCGGTAAACAAATAGCCCTTCCCCATGCCAAGACCAGTGCGGTCACAGAGCCGGTTCTGGCATTGGCAACGCTTCAGCGTGAGATCAATTTCGATTCGATTGACAATGAGCCTGTACAGATTGTTTTTCTTCTTGCAACTCCGGCAGAGATGCTTGCTGAACATCTGAAACTGCTTGGTCGTATCACAAGACTTGCCGGTCGTGAGGAAGTTCGCAGGAGCCTTCTTCTTGCCAGATCGCCATCCGAGGTACTTGAGCTTTTCAGAGAAGAGGAGAAGGATCTGCCCCAGATTTAACGGGATCGCTCCTTGAATTGTCCATAAACTATATACAGGCTGGGCAAACCGGCTCTTGTTCTATGCCCATATCATTTTTACTATCAGAGGATTATTAAAGCTATGCCGCAGTATCAGGCAGTAAAGGGAGCAAGGGATATTTTCCCGGAAGAGTCTGCTCAATGGAAATATGTTGAAGGAGTTATTCATACAGTCGCATCTCTTTACGGGTTCAGCGAAATAAGGACTCCTGTTTTTGAATATACCGAGCTGTTCCAGAGAGGTATCGGTTCGACCACGGATATTGTCGGAAAAGAGATGTTCTCTTTTCTGCCGGATCCGAACGGGCGTTCCATTACGCTTCGTCCGGAGATGACCGCCGGAGTAATGAGGGCGGCACTTCAGAAAAACATACTCTCTGCGGCCCCGGTTCACAAGCTCTACTATATCGGTGAACTGTTTCGCAAGGAGAGGCCCCAGGCCGGCCGTCAGCGCCAGTTTTCGCAGTTCGGGGCAGAACTGCTCGGCGTTTCAACGCCGGCAGCAGTGGCTGAAGTGATCACATTGATGATGCAGGTTTTTGAATCGCTCGGTCTACGCAATCTGAGACTCAGAATCAATTCGCTTGGCGATAGCGATGACCGGTTTCGTTACCGGGAGGCATTGAAAACCTATTTTGTTCCCTTTCACGACAGGCTTGATGACTCCTCAAAAGAGCGGCTTGAAAAAAATCCCCTCAGAATTCTTGATTCAAAAAATCCTGCTATTCAGGAAATAGTTGCAGGTGCTCCACGGTTGTATGACTACCTCTCAGTCGCTTCGGTTGAGGATTTTGAAAAGGTGCTCTACTATCTTGACGAACGGGGGATTACCTTTGAGATCGACCATCGTCTTGTCCGGGGGCTTGATTATTACTGCCATACAGCCTTTGAAGTTACCAGTTCAGAGCTTGGTGCCCAGGATGCCATAGGGGGAGGAGGTCGATACGATGGCCTTGCCCGTGAGCTTGGAAGCTCCTCAGAAGTGCCGGCTTCAGGTTTTGCCGCAGGTATGGAGAGAGTGCTTTTGACCATGGAAAAACAGGGACTGTTTGCGGCGCTGACCCCTCAAGGGCCGGTCGTCTATGTTGTGCTTCAGCAGGCAGAGCTTGCTGATCACGGCATGCAGGTCGCATGGCGTTTGCGCAAAGCCGGAATCAGGACGGAAATAGACCTCGCCGCAAGGAGCATGAAGGCCCAGATGAGAGAGGCCAACAGGATGCGGGCGTCCTGGGCGCTCTTTATCGGCAGTGCCGAAGTGACGACAGGGCTCTACGCATTCAAGAATCTTGTTACTTCGGAGCAGACAACTTTGTCACTGGAGGCTGTGCTTGAGACTCTTCATGAAACGGCGTCAGGAGAGCTGCAGAAATGATGACAGGCAACATTCGCCACCGTGTAACGCTCTACGGTAAAAAAGAGTGCTGTCTGTGTGATGAGGCTATGGAGCTGCTTGAACGGGTTCGTGCTTCAGTGCCATTCGAGATTGAGAAAATAGATATTTCCGGCAATCCCGGGCTGCAAGAGGAGTTCGGACTCAAGATACCGGTTATCTGTGTTGATGGTGTCAGGGTATTCAACTATCGGGTAAACGAAAACAAACTGCGATCATTACTGACAGCCTGAGAGGGAGAGTGTGGGTGATAAGTCTTTTCTTTGTCCTTGTATGAAATTCTTCACCGAATTTGTTCGGTTACCAATAGTTTAATTGTTCAGACCGGAGCTTCCTGAAATGCTGAAATTTATTCTGCTTGTTCTTGTTTTCTATCTGCTCTTCAGAATGGCGGGGCGTCTGTTGAGAGGCGGACTGTTTTTTTATTATGGTGCCCCCCGTCACCGGGAAAACTCTCCGGGCCCTTCTGCTTCACCGAAGCGGATTGAAGAGACAGACTATGAGGTTATAGAGAGCCATCTACCGGACAAGGAGAGGGATGTTGTGTAACTATTTGGCCGTTGAAGGATTTTTTGTACATTAGTACACTTGATTTGACGACGCGAGAATTATCTTATCTGAAAGTGGGGGTTCCCCACTTTTTTGTTTTCCAAAAGGTTTGTACGGGGTGATTATGCAAGAGCGCATCAGGAGCAGTGTTCTCCAAATTATTGACGGGTCTGCAGGCACCAGAGGAGAGGGGTCCTACCTTGTTGATCTCAAGGTGAAAGGTCCACAGAGAGCCAGGAAAATAGAGATACTTGTCGATGACGACAGCGGTGTTCGCATTGATCAGTGTGCATGGCTGAGCAGAAGGCTCAGGGAGCTGCTTGAGGGTGATGAGGAGCTTCTTGCGCTGGTTGGGGAGGATTTTGAAATCACGGTCTCTTCTCCGGGGCTTGGCGAGCCACTCATGCTTCATCGTCAGTATGTCAGGCATTGCGGGAAAATTATGGAAGTAACCTATACGGATGAGGATGCGGTGCAGAGAGAGCTTAAAGGCCGTCTTCTGCGGGTATCGCTATCGGAAGAGAGCCGGCCGCATATCGTGATTATGCCGGAAAAAAACAGGAAAAAAGGCAGTACGCCAAACAGAGAGGAAGTCACCCTTTACCTTGATCAGGTAAACCGTGCGGTTCCTCTGGCGCAGTTATAACAGGGCACCGCCCAACCCGGTAATCGGGTTTCGCAACAAATACATAGCGGTGACCAGAAGGTTTTTAGGGATCAGCGGGAGTTATCTTTTCAAAAAGCACAATCAAGAAAGAGATGGTCAGAAAAAAGATAAAAGATGAGGGAGTGGACAGAAGAGCACAGATTGCCAGTGCCTTCGGGGAAATCGAGCAGTCCAAGATCTTTCTGGACAAGCGCACGGAAAGTGCGGCTGTTAAAATGGATATTGCCGATCTTCTCAAGGATATCATCCAGAAGCAGCTCAGAAAAGATTACGATCCTGAAGTTGAGTCCAACATTTTCATCAACCCGGAAAGGGGAGATTTTGAAGTCTATATTCTGAAAAAGATTGTCAGGGAAGTGGACATTGAAAGCATCGAGATCAGTCTTGATGAGGTGAGGAAAATTGATGACTCCCTTGACATCGGCGATTACTATGAAGAGGGTCCTATCAAGCTGGATGATTATCTGAACCGTAAATCCATTCAGATCATCAAGCAGTCCGTTCAGAAAAAAGTCCGGGATCTTGAGCGTCTCGTAGTCTATGAAGAGTGCCTTGAGAAGGTGGGCGAGGTCGTTGCCGGTGAGGTCTATCAGATCCGTTCAAATGAGGTTATTTTTACCTATAACACCTCAAAAGATCACCGCGTCGAACTTGTTCTGCCGAAGTCGGAGATGATGAAAAAGGATAATCCCCGCAGAACTCCGAGGATGAAACTCTATATCAAACGTATTGAGCGGGAGAAAGTGAAGACAAAGCTTGATGACGGTAATGTGGTCGAGCGCGAAAAGGCGGACGGCGGCATGAAGGTTATTGTATCAAGAGTTGATGACCGCTTCCTCTACAAGCTTTTTGAACATGAGGTTCCGGAAATTCTGGATGGTCTTATTGTTATCAAGGCTATTGCACGAGTACCGGGTGAGAGAGCCAAGGTTGCGGTTGAATCCACCAGTGCAAGAATTGATCCTGTAGGGGCGACTGTCGGGTACCGTGGTAAACGTATTCAGAGCATTGTCAAGGAGCTGAACAACGAGAACATTGATGTGATCTACTACACCGATGAGCCGCAGATCTATATTTCACGTGCGATGCAGCCTGCAAAAATCGATCCGCTGACGGTTCACGCCGACCCGAAAACAAGGAAGGCTCGGGTTATGCTCAAGCCGGACCAGATCAAGTATGCCATTGGAAAGAATGGTAACAATATTCATCTGGCAGAAAAACTTACCGGCTATGAGATCGATGTCTATCGTGATGTTATCGACAAGTCGATGGAAGATCCGACCGATATCGATATCATCGAATTCCGTGAAGAGTTTGGTGATGATATGATCTACCAGCTTCTGGATGGCGGTCTTGATACGGCTAAAAAAGTGCTGAAAGCCGGAGTTGAAGAGATTGAAAATGCATTGCTCGGGCCTTCCAAGCCTGAAGAGGTAACGGTTTTTGGCCAGCCACAGGGTCGCAGACCAGGCATAAAACCGAGAGAGCGAAAAGTAACCGAGGATGAAAAGCGGTACTGGAAAAAGATTGCAGAGAACATCTATAAAACCGTTAAAGAGCAGTTCACCGAATCGGATTTGCAGGGTCTTTTTGATGACGATGCCGATCAGGATTCAGTAGAGCCGGCGGCGGATGAATCCTGAGTAGTCCCTGTAGATGTCAGCATTGGATAAAGAGTAAAGAGTTTTTAAATCCAGAGGAGGATGTAATGGCCCTTGAGGACATGGAAAAGAGATATCGAATAAGTGATATAGCAAGAGAACTGCAGTTGAGTCCGCAGGAAGTCTTACTTTTTGTCAAGCAGGAAGGAGGCAAGGTGGCCTCTACATCCTCTATGGTAAGTGAAGAGATGCATAACCAGATTTTCAGCCACTTCAGTGTTGAAAAGAAAATGGTTGATGAGACCAATAAAATCAGAGCGGAAAAAGAGAAACGGTTGTCAAGACTTGAGGAGCAGTCGCGCAAAACGTATGAAAAAGAGAAACAGCTGCGTGACACCCTTAGTCCGCAGTCAGCTCCGGCTGTTACGAATCGGGATGTAAAAAAAGAAGATGTCGAGCACGCTCTTTCTGGCGATTTTCCGGCACCTTCTTTTATTGAGCAGCCATCTCCGGTTGCTGATGATGGAGAGCGTGCTGACGCTGAGTCTCTGTTTCCGATTATTGGCGAAGATGCAGTTCTTGATCCTGTAAAGATTGAACCGTCAATCAACGAACATCTGGTCTCTTTTGACAGCCCGCAGAATATGGGGGGCCTTACTGTACTTGGTACGCTTGATATGCAGGCCGGCAGGAACAAGAAAAACCGGAAAAAGAATTTCAAGGAGCAGGCAGATGCCTTGAAAGACGAGTTTGAGACGAAAGTCACTGAAGAGGCGCATGTTGATGAGAAGGGCGCTGTGGTTAAAAAACCGCTGAAAGCTGCCGGGGAAGAAAAGCCGAAAGCACTGCTGGATGACAGTGCAGGCAAAAAGAAGAAGGGCAAGAAGAAAAAGAAGCCGGAAGTGGATGACAAGGTGATTTCGGCAAATATCCAGAAGACAATCAGCGGTATGGAGGATGGCAGCGGTACCGGTTCGCGCCAGAAATTCCGCAAGATGCGCCGGATCGATCGGGAGCGCGAACAGGAGGAGGCTGACGCTCTGCGTGAGTCACAGGAGCTTATTGTCAGGGTAACCGAGTATGCTTCACCCCACGAACTGGCCGAACTTATGGGAGTTACGGCAAAGGATATTATCCAGAAGTGTTTTGCACTCGGGAAGTTTGTCACCATCAATCAGCGCCTTGACAAGGAGTCTATTGAACTTATTGCTCTTGAGTTTGGCTATGAGGCCGAATTCATCTCTGAAGTTGAAGCAACAGCCGTTATTGCCGAGGAGGATGCAGAAGAGGATCTTCAGACCCGACCTCCCGTTGTCACCATCATGGGACATGTTGATCACGGCAAGACCTCACTGCTCGATTATATCCGAAACAGCAATGTTGTTGCCGGTGAATCCGGAGGAATAACCCAGCATATCGGTGCTTATGAAGTTACGGTTGACGGAAACCGCAAGATCACCTTTCTTGACACACCGGGCCATGAAGCCTTTACCGCCATGCGTGCAAGGGGCGCCCAGGTTACCGATATTGTTATCCTTGTTGTAGCTGCAGATGACAGCGTTATGCCCCAGACCATAGAGGCGATCAATCATGCAAAGGCTGCCGGTGTCCCGATTGTTGTTGCCCTTAATAAAATTGACAAGGTTGAAGCCAATCCGGAGAAGATCAAAACACAGCTTTCCGAAGCGGGAGTGCTTGTTGAAGAGTGGGGTGGCGAGTATCAGTGCCAGGAGATCTCTGCCAAGAAAGGTCTTGGTATTTCAGAGCTTATGGGCAAGGTGCTGACCGAGGCTGAGATGCGTGAACTGCGCGGCAACTATTCCGCCGAGGTTCCGGCAAGCGGTATTATTGTTGAGTCAGAGCTCGACAAGGGCAAGGGTGTGATCTCGACGGTTCTCGTTCAGCGCGGATTCCTCAAGGTTGGTGATCCGTTTGTTGCAGGCAATACCCTTGGCAAGGTTCGGGCAATTATGGACGAGAGGGGAAAGAGAATTCCCTCTGCCGGCCCTTCACAGCCCGTTATGGTGCTCGGATTCGAGGATCTTCCGCAATCCGGTGATGTTCTGACAGTTATGGTAACTGACAGGGAGGCACGTGACCTGGCGCAGAAGCGGCAGGTCATCCGTCGCGAGCACGATTTCCGTCGCAGTACGCGTGTCAAGCTTGACAGTATTGCCCGCCAGATCAAGGAGGGCCTCATGAAGGAGCTGAGTGTCATCATCAAGGCTGATACGGATGGCTCCATACAGGCTCTTGCTGACGGACTCATGAAGATTCAGAATGAAGAGGTCAAGGTGCAGATTATCCACCAGGGTGTCGGTCAGATTACCGAAACCGACGTTCTTCTTGCTGCGGCTTCAGATGCTATTATTATCGGCTTCAGGGTACGTCCTAATGTCAATGCCAAGAAGCTTGCTGAAAAGGAAGATCTTGATGTTCGCTTCTACAGCGTCATCTATCATGTTCTTGAAGATGTCGAAAAGGCTCTTGAGGGTATGCTCTCTCCGGAACTTCATGAAGAGGGTCTCGGCTCCCTTGAAATCCGTCAGGTCTTTAAAGTGCCGAAGATCGGTAACGTTGGTGGATGCTATATGCTTGAGGGTAAAATTTTCCGTGACTCCAGGGTACGTTTGCTTCGTGACGGGGTACAGATCTATGAAGGGCAGCTTGCAGCACTCAAACGCTTCAAGGATGATGTCAAGGAGGTCGATGCCGGATACGAGTGTGGTCTGAGTCTCAAGAATTACGATGATATCAAGGTTGGCGATATTGTTGAGGCTTACAAAATCGTAGAGAAAAAACGGAAATTGTGAACCTCTTATTGTTGAGTTATGTCCATACGTACTGAGAAAGTAGCATCACTCCTGCAGCAGGAGCTCGGAGCAATCATGCAGAAAGAGCTCCCCCGAAACGGGCCGATTATCACGGTTGTCGATGTGAAGGTAACGGCCGATCTCGGTATAGCAAGGATATATGTATCCATTATCGGGAGTACCAAAGAACAGGTCGAAGCCATGGCATATCTGCGTGAGGAGACAAAAAGTATCAGAAAGATTCTCTCCGCAAGAATCCGCCACCACTTCCGGCGTATTCCGGAACTTGAATTCCATGAAGATCATCTCTATGAGCGAGCCACAAGGATTGAAGAGCTGTTGAGCAGTGTGCGTAAAAGCACCCCTGAAAACGGTGAAGAGTAAGCTTTTTTGCAGGCAGTGAGTATGGATGAACAGCAAAACAGGGTGCAGCTTCAGGATGAAGGTGCATTTCTCCTGATTGACAAACCGTTGGACTGGACATCGTTTGATGTGGTCGCCAAAATCAGGAATACCTACCGCCAATGCGGTCTGAAGCGCAAGGTTGGCCATTGCGGTACCCTTGACCCGAAAGCCACCGGTCTTCTTATTCTCGCCTCCGGCCGGAAAACCAGGGAGATTTCCACTCTTGAGATTCTTGACAAGGTCTATGACGGCGTCATCAAGCTCGGTGTTATGACGGAGAGCCATGATTGTGAAACCAGTGAATACGGTCACTGCAGTACCGCTCACCTGACAGAGGAGCTGATCAGGCAGACGGCGGAAATGTTTGTCGGGACTCATCAACAGCAGCCTCCCATGTATTCGGCTGCCTGGCACCAGGGCAAACGACTTTATGAACATGCCCGCAAAGGAGAGGTGATACGGGAGAGGAAGGCGAAGGAGATTGTGATCCATCGCTTTGAAATTATTAGGATTGACCTTCCGATGGTCTATTTTGTTCTCCACGTCTCCAAGGGAGCCTATATCAGGGTTATAGCTCATGAGTTCGGCCATGAGCTTGGTACAGGCGGCTATTTGGCCTCTCTGAGGAGAGTGGCTATCGGTCCCTATCAGTTAAGTTCAGCCAAAACTCTGCCCGACACTATTGCGGATATTGTTCAAAGCACCCATCAACCCGATCTGTAAAGGGAGATAACGGAAGTATGCGTATTGTGGAATATGATAATCATCATGTCTGTGGTTTTGGCACTGCCTCTCCTGTCGAATTCCCTGCTATAGCTTCTGCGGTCACTATTGGCTCGTTTGACGGGGTGCATAAGGGTCACCGGATGATTATTGCCCGGCTTGTTGCTCTTGCCCGCAATCGTCAGTTGCGAAGCGTTGTGGTGACTTTTGAACCCCATCCAAGAAGAGTGCTCAAGGGTGCCGTTACCGGTCCGCTTGGATTGCTTACCACACTGGAGGAGAAAATCAACCTGCTTTCGAGGGAGGGGGTTGATCTGCTTTTTGTGGTCCGTTTTACACCGGATTTTGCCCGGCGCAGCTCGGAGGATTTTATCCGCAATGTGCTGGTAAGCCTCATAGGAGCTAAAAGTATCATCATCGGATATGACCATGCTTTCGGACGCGACCGGCGCGGAAGCGGTACGACACTTGAGCATCTCAGCGGGGAGCTGGATTTTGATGTAGAGGTGCTGGATGAACTGCTGATCGGTGATGAGCATTTCTCCAGTACAAGAATCCGCCAACTCCTTGCAAGCGGTCTGATTGCCGAGGCTAATGAGTTTCTCGGCTCTCCCTATATGATCAGCGGCGTCGTTGTTGATGGTGACAAACGGGGGCGGGAGATCGGTTTTCCGACCGTAAACCTTCAGCTTTCCGATCCGGACAAGCTGCTGCCCAGGAGCGGGGTCTATCTTGCCAGAACCGAGCTTGACGGTCGTTCATTCAGGGTTATGATGAATATCGGTGTACGTCCGACGGTCAGTTCAGAGGGGATTACAACCGTCGAAGCCTATATTCTTGGATATTCCGGCGCGCTCTACGGTCGTACTCTGAAGTTCAGCCTTTTTCGATTTATCCGGGAGGAGCGCAAGTTTACGTCACTTGATGAGCTGAAAAACCAGCTTGAAAAAGATAAAAAAACGGTGGAGTTGTATAGTATATAATATTATATTGCAGGTCAATCGATTTAACATAACAAATGAAGAGCTATGAGTCTCACAAAAGAGCATAAAGCGGAAGTTATCCGGCAGTTCGGCGGATCTGACAAGAATACCGGAAAATCTGAAGTTCAGGTGGCACTGTTCAGCCGCAGAATTACCGATCTTACCGGCCATCTTCAGCTGCATCCGAAAGACAAGCACTCCCGCCGTGGACTGCTTATGCTGGTAAGCAAGCGCAAAAAAGTTTTGAATTATATAAAGAATGTTGATATCGACCGTTACCGTAAGGTGATTGCCGAACTTGATCTCCGCAAGTAAGCAGTTCGGTACGAACTCTTGTTGCCCGATCTCTGCAGGGCTTTTGCTCTGCAGGTTATCTTTTTAACAACGAATGAAGCAGGGAAGCCTATGTTGGAAAGTATGACCGGATATGGCAGTGCGGAGTCAGTTGAAAACGGTGTTCGCACGCTTGTTGAGCTACGCTCAGTCAATAACCGGTTTGCAGAAATCAGTGTAAAGCTTCCCCGTCAGTTACTCTCGTTTGAACTTGAAGTCCGCGAAATGATACGGGCCCATTTTCAAAGGGGTAAAATATCCGCGTTTATTCAGGTTCAGCTTGATGAAGAGCAGCCTATAGCTGTCAGTGTCAACGCTTCAAAGGTCAAAGCCTACAAGGGACTGCTTGAGACCCTTCAGAGAGAAGCCCAGCTCACTACACCGGTTACGCTTGAGCATCTGCTCCGTTTCCCGGAAGTATTCGATAACGGTACAACTTCACTTGACCAGATCGAAAAGCTCTGGCCTGTCGCAAAAAAGCTGCTCCAGGAGGCCATAGATCGTCTCAAGGCGATGCGCCGAAGGGAGGGGGAGGAGCTTCTGGTTGACTTCAGTGTACGCATTGCGGAGATTGAACAGACACTCGCTCTTGTTGCCACGCTTTCGGCAGAAAACCTTGAAGTGGTCAGAAAAAGACTGGCGGCAAAAGTAGAGGCAATCGCTTCAAAGGATCTGGCATACAGCAGGGATCGTCTTGAAATGGAGCTGGTTCTTGCTGCCGACAAGCTTGATATTACCGAAGAGTTGACCAGATTCGCCAGTCATAACAAGTTTTTTCTTGAAGAGCTGGGAAATGATGAGAGCGGTACAGGAAGAAAACTGAACTTTCTTCTTCAGGAGCAGCTTCGTGAAGCCAATACCATCGCATCTAAATCCCAGAATGCGGAAATATCCCAGAAAATGGTTCGAATAAAGGAAGAACTTGAAAAAGTCAGGGAGCAACTGCAAAATATAGAGTGATGTTATGGTTGAAGAGCGGAAACGGCAGGGGAAACTGATTGTTTTTTCAGCACCATCCGGTACCGGCAAGTCAACAATTGCCAAACATTTGCTGGAGCGGATTCCTGATATCAGATTTTCGGTATCCGCTACAACCCGTGAGAAGAGGGTTGGTGAAGTAGAGGGGATTAACTATTATTTTCTGAGCAGAAACGATTTTGAGGAGAAGATCCGTAGCGGTGGATTTATTGAACATGAGTTTTTTTTCGGAAACCATTACGGGACCCTGCTTGATAAAACCCGTGAGGTTATTGAGAGCGGCAGCCATCTTCTTCTTGATCTTGACGTCAAAGGCGCACTGAATCTCAAGCGGCTCTTTCCTGAAAACTCGTTATTGATTTTTTTCAAGCCGCCGAGTATGGAGATACTGGAAGCCAGACTCAAAGGGCGGGAGAGTGAAGATGAAGAGAGTCTGAAATTGCGCCTTGAGCGTGCCCGTCTTGAACTTGAGTATGCGGATCGGTTTGATGAGGTGATTGTAAACGACAATCTTGATCTGACCGTGGAGACGGTCACGGAAAAAGTCAGAAAATTTCTTTTATAAACGTCATAATTATAGTGCAATGTCGGTGAAACCTGTTGATTTGAACAAGCTGAGAAGTGCGCACTCGAATTTGTATGAGACGGTAGTTGCGATTTCGAAAAGAGCGAAAAAAATACATGATGAAGAGCGCGCTGATCTTGAAGACAAGCTGCTCCCTTACAAGGAGATGATCCGCAACCCGAGCAGTGAGTCTGAATCGGACAAGATATTTCCTGAACAGATCGCTATCAGTCTTGAGTTTGAAGTCCGTGAAAAGGCCTCGCATAAAGCAGTTGCGGAGTATTTCGAACACAAATATGATTATACCCTGGAGAAAACTGCCGAGAAAAAGCCTGTTCAAGTAGAAGAAGATGATGAAACTGACGGGGATTAATCAGATTACCCTTCGCGTCAATGACCTGCGTCTTGCCGAAGCATTTTATGGTGGTGTTCTTGGTTTCAAGCTTGACCACCGGGTTGGAGCGAATATCTCTTATCTGCGTATCAACTCTGACCTTCTGGTACTGGTAAAAGCCGAAACTCCGGGATCTCCCGAAGCGCGTGATATCAGGGTTGACCATTTCGGTTTCAGGCTCTCCTCCGATGCTGAAGTCGATGCTGCTGCACGCTATCTTGACGATAGTGGTGTACATCTCGTGACCCGACCCGCCCATCGACGTGAGGGGAGGGCTTTTTTTGTCATGGATCCGGACGGAAATCTTGTGGAGTTCTACTCCATGCATGAAGCTGGAATCCAGAAAGAGAGTCCTGATATTGATGTCTCCACTCCCGGTGCGCTTGCAAGTGGAACTCGCCTGAAAGTTTCGGAGGAAAAAGAACTTCAAAAGCCCCGCCGTTCAAGGAAATAAACCCTTTTTGCCGATACCAGGAATCCTGGTTATCCTCCCCAAAAGCACTCTTGCTCTTCCATAAGTCCCATAGGACTTATAAGTCTTATGGGGCCTATAAAAGGATCAAGACGCTTTAGCTTAAAAGCACGTTCACCATTTCGTTTATTAATCAGGCTTGCTGCTTCAGCAGTATTGCTTCAGCTTCTTTCAGTTGTTCAGGGGTATTGATTCCAAGTATCTCATCCGGATTTCCGGTTTTGAAGGCACAAACCCGTTTGCCGCTTGTAAAGCATATCCCGAATACATCGGTCAGATAGTACTCATGCTGTGCATTATTGGTGGTGATCTCTCCAAGTGCCGTAAACAGTACCGCTGCATCGAAGAGATAGATACCGGAGTTGATTTCACTCACGGCGCGTTCCTCTTCAGTAGCATCCTTGTGTTCAACAATTTTCAGAACGATGTCGCTGTTGTTGTGCCGGATGACTCTGCCATAGCCCGACGGATCGGCAAGATCAGCCGTCAGCACGGTAGCGACCGCACTCCGGCTACGGTGAAACGCTATCAGTTGCTGAAGCGACCGGAGTGTGACAAGAGGCGCATCTCCGGAGAGGATGAGTACCTCACCGTCAAAATTCCTCAGCGCCTCTTTGGCCTGCATGACGGCATGACCGGTTCCGAGCTGAGGTTCCTGAAGAGCAACAATGAGAGCGTAGCCGGCAGTCGCTTGTTTTACCTCTTCCGCCTGATGGCCGACAATGAGTACGACCTTTTCCGGGTCAAGTGCGTTTGCTGTGTCGAGAACATACTCAACAAGCGGTTTTCCATTTGCTCTATGCAGCACTTTTGGAAGGTCTGAATGCATGCGCGTACCTTTTCCGGCCGCCATGATGATTACTGCAAGTCCCATAAATATTATAAACTATTGGAGTAAGGGGGAGCTACGATAACGGTTCACTCATTTCGCCGACGCGATGACGGCTTTTGGGGTTATTCTCTCTGTCAACAATAAGAACCATTGGCTTATAGTTTCGAGCCTCATCTTCGTCCATGACTGCGAAGGTCATGATAATGATCTCATCGCCTGCAAGTGCACAGCGTGCAGCGGCTCCGTTGAGCTGAATCACCCTGGAGCCATGTTCACCCTTGATGATATAGGTTTCAAACCGTTCACCGTTATTATTGTTGACCACAAGCACTTTTTCATTGGGGATCATATCTACCATATCAAGCAGTTCATTGTCAATGGTGATACTTCCTTCATATTCGAGATCACCACTGGTTACAATAGCGTTGTGGATTTTTGATTTCAATACATGTAATTTCATGAACAGATTGACTTCATTATTGTTGTATAAATGCTTCGCCGCTTCCCTTGAAAATGCGGTACTTCTTCACCCCCTGATCGCTTTCAAAACCATATCCCCGTATGGTTTCTCCGGGCCTTGTTATCGTTACAAACTTGTCTGAGCGGATCATACGGTCTTTGGCTGTCCGTTTGACATACTCGGTTCTTATAACCGTTGTCACGGCGGAGGTAATGACCACATTACCGGAAGCTTCAATATCCTGATTATCATGAATAACAGCTTTTTCGGCTGTTATTGACGTTGAGGGTAGGCCGTTGACGTCAAAGAAGGTAACCCTGATTCCCCCGTCAAGATGATGTTCATCTCCGGTGTTTGTTCTGTATATCGCACCGTGCCCGGCTTCAATAACGCCCGTCCTGCTACCCGAATCGGTAATAGCAAGCCTCGCCTTCCAGCTTTCCTGAACGGGATGATTGATTCCTATAAAGCGGGTCTCCGGAGAGCGACGCTCCTTTTGAGAAGCGCCGCATCCCGTCATGACGAACAGAAGAGCCAGCAGAAAAAGAACGATGGACTTATCGAACACCGTGGATCATTACTTGATATTCAACTGGTTCATTACCTTGAACGTCAGATCATGATCAGGGGTGCCGTAGACCTGGGCGCCTTTATCAATCACCAGGGTAAATCCGTCCTGCTGGGCAATTGCCTTGACTGCGGAGAGTACCTTTTCACGAATCGGAGTCAGGAGCTCCTGCTGCTTTCTTTCAACAACTCCACCCTGCTCCTGCTGGTACTTCTGGAGTGCCTGAGCCTTGCTGTTTACCTCCTGCTCTTTCTGATCTCTCGCCGCTTTGGTTGTAGCAGCCGGGAGCTGACGGTAAGCCACGACTGATTTCTGATACTCTGCATTCAAGCGGGCAAGCTCTTTCTGGAGAGGGGCTGCCGTAGCCTGCAGGGTGGTTTCCGCCTGTTTGGTTTCAGGCAACTGCTGGATGAGTTTTCCGAAATCAACAACACCAACCTTGCCGGTATCCTGCGCAGCCTGGAGCGAGGAAGGAGCAATGAGCATAAGGGACAATGCCGCCGTAACCATGGCCCGGCGGGAAACGTTTATAAATCCTCCTGAATGATTCATCAATTTCAAGGTTTAGGTTATCATGTTTATGAGCCGAAATTGTATAACGTGTAACAGGACAAAATTATACATTCAAAGGTAATAATTCCCCGATAAAATACGATAAAAAGCTGATAAGCCCGCATGCTTGCCGATATTGTGATGGATCTGTCACAAGATGACGGGATGTGGATGGCTGACAGGCCAGGAAGAGAGCCGGGGCGGGGCTCTGAAGAGTTTCAGGTTTTCTGTATAATTGGCCGATTGCTATATTTTCCGGAAAAACTGTTCAGGCATCTGCATGATCGCGGATTTCATCTCGAGTTCAAAAAGATGTACAAGCAGCAATGAGACATCCATTCCCGTTTCTGCCGCCAGGGTATCGATATGTACCGGCTCTCTCGTCATTCGTTCCAATATAGTCCGTTCATGGTTATTCAGCTTCAGATAGAGATTGTCAGGCGGGAGAGCGGCGGTTTCCGTGAGTGTGCCTGCAAAGTGCGGCCAGAGTTCCGTAATGATATCTTCAACACCCATGACGGCTTTTGCCTGTCCCTGCTGGATCAGCCGGTTTGTTCCTCTTGAGCTCCGGGAGAAAATACTTCCGGGTACGGCGAAAACCTCCCGATTCTGCTCAAGAGCATTTGCGGCAGTAATCAGTGCTCCTCCTTTCAGATCTGATTCTGTCACCAGAGTTCCGGCAGAGATGCCTGATATGATCCGGTTTCTTTTCGGGAATTTTCCCGGAGAGAGTGATGAACCGATCCACTCTTCGGAGATGAGCGCGCCATGCTCTACAATTTTAGGCCATACTTTCCCCTGTGGATCGGTGTAGATGGTGTCAACACCACTGGCAAGAACGGCTACCGTTGTACCTCCATGTTTCAGGGTAGCCAGATGTGCCGTCATATCAATACCGTAAGCCATACCGCTGAAAATGACCGCGCCGAGAGATACCAGCCCCTGGCAGAGCTTTTCGGTACACTCTTTGCCGTATGCAGAAGCCTTTCTTGTGCCTACGACTGCAATGCCGGGCGTGTGTGGATCCGGCAGTGTACCCCGGATGAAGAGGCATGGCGGAGGGTCGTATATCTCCTTCAGAAGGGGCGGATAGTCAGGGTCAAGAATGGTAAGCAGTTTTGCATTGCAGCGATGCAGGGCAGCAATCTGCTCCTCTGCTGCGTTCAGAGCAGCAGCTCTTGTTTCGGAGTGAGCGAGAGAATCATGAATCTGACGTGCAAGAGGTTCTCCTATGCCCGGTATCGTTTTCAACGCGTCAACATCAGCCTGCAGCACATCATTGATGTCCGGCAGGTGGTTGATGAGTGCCTTGATCCTTGATGGTCCGATTCCCGGAATAAGGGTCAGAGCCAGAAGCAACATGCTCTTTTCCATGGTACGCTTCCGTTGAAAGAAGCGGGAAACTCAGAAATCCCTCTTCATGAGAATGTTTGAAAATCCTTTTAGGTACTCTCTTCCTTCGGCATAGGGGAGCGAGTCAATGGCTGAGAGAGCCTCTTCGGTAATCGTGTTGATGAGTGCTGCAGTCTCCTCAAGTACACCGCACCGCTCATAGATGGCTTTTACTTCCGGTACCCTGTCGGCACTGATCCCTTTATTCATGAAGATGGAGTGAAGGAGATCATGTTCCCTGCCTGAGGTCAGTTCAAGTGAGCGGAGGAGAAGATAGGTCTTTTTGCCGTTCATGACATCGCCGCCGGCAATCTTGCCTGATTTGCCGTCGTCCGCCATGATATCGAGATAGTCATCCTGAATCTGAAATGCCCGTCCGATTTTTTCTCCGAAGAGTACCAGGTTTCTGAGCTGTTCATCTGTAGCATTTCCGGCAACACCTCCGGCTTCAAGCGCGGCTGAGATCAGGCGCCCTGTTTTCTTGGCAATCATGTCAAGGTAGTCGGCAATTGTTGCATCTTTTTTCTTTTCGAGTTCCATATCGAGAGCCTGTCCTTCACAGATTGTGATATTGGCATCGTTGAGAATGTGAACCAGTTCAGCGTGACGGCTGCTTTTCGCCTGAAGTGCAAGCTCGTAAGCGTAGGCAATCATCATATCTCCGGAGAGTATCGCCGCATTGACGTTCCATTCAAGGTGAACAGTCGGTCTGCCATGGCGAAGGTCGGCCTGATCCATGATATCATCATGCATCAGGGTAAAATTATGCAGGACCTCAACAGCAAGAGCAACATTGAGGGCATTTTCAGAAGAGCCGGAGACGGCTTCAGAAGCAAGGAGAGTCAGGAACGGGCGGATTCTTTTCCCCTTTCCTTCCAGAATATACCTGGCTGGCTCATAGAGTGTTACCGGAGATTGTTTTTCAAAACATGTTCCGAGAGCATCATTGATTTTGGTGTGGTAGAGCCGGTACTTTTTCTCGACAAGTTCCTGTGTAACGGGTATATTCATGGTGAAGTCGGTCATTGTTTTACGATAAGGCTTTTGCACCGGAGCTCCTCGATGGTAGCTGCTCCGGTGAGAAACATGACGGCCCTGAGATCGTTCAGCCATGATTCAATGGTCAGTTCAAGCACTCCTTCATGGAGCGCTTTCAGCAGATGGCCTGCCGATGCTCCGAGATTTGCGCCAAGCGCCAGCGATTTTGCAATATCCATTCCGCTCTTTATACCACCTGAAGCGATGAGCTCTACGGTGCTGAAAATTTTGTTCGATATTTTCAGGGCTGCGATCTCTTTCAGGCATTGAGCTGTTGGTATTCCCCAGTTCAGCAGCTCTTCAAGCGCAGGGGTGCTGAAACGGCTCTCAGTGCCGAACTGGCGTGTATAACGGATCTCTTCAACTTTCTGCCAGCTGGTTCCCCCTGCGCCTGCGACATCAACAGCCTTGACGCCGGCCTCGAAAAGCTGAGATGCCGCCGCGCCCGAAATACCGCTCCCGACCTCTTTGGCAATTACAGGAACAGGGATTCTGGCCGTTAGTGTGCTCAGATGATCAAGCACATGGCGGAAATCCGTATTGCCTTCAGGCTGAAAAAGCTCCTGTGCGGCATTGAAGTGAACAATGAGTCCATCGGCTTCAAGGAGATCAAGCATGATGCTGATATCGCTATCCGTAAGTCCTTTTGCGATCTCCGGTGCGCCGATATTGGCAAAAATCTGTATTGATGGTGCGTACTTTCTGACTATGGCAAAGCTTTCACGGTGTGAACTGTTTTCAAGTGCCTGACGCATGCTTCCGACACCGAGAGGAATTCTGAACTGCTCTGCCGTTTCGGCAAGGCGCTGGTTCAGATATGTCGCTTCACTGTATCCTCCCGTCATGGAGGAGATCATGAGCGGAGCTGCTATTGTGCGGCCAAGGAACGTTGTTGAAAGGCTGATATCGGCAAACGAGAGTTCAGGCACGGCATTGTGCTCAAATTCGTAGCGCTCAAAACCGGTGGTTTTGCCGCTGAAGGCAATATCGCCATGCAGGCAGATCTCCACGTGGCTATGCTTGCGCTCAATTGTTATATTGCCTGCTGTTTCGCTCATGCGCCTGACGATAGCTTGCTTTCTTTATGATGCCGGATTTTAATGGTATAACTTAATAAAAATATCCCATAACTTATTGGCACCTAAAGAAATTATCAGGAGTCACGCCAATGCCTGATTCAAAGCAGCAGGCCACACTACTCTTTATTGCTGTTCGCTACGCTCTTATCATGCGGGTCAACCATGTTTAAAACATTGTTCGATATAGCAGTACGGCATCTGCTCGGGCGGCGGCGGCAGACACTCACAACCATATTCGGAGTGGCAGTGAGCACCATGGTGCTGATCACAACCAACTCCCTTACGCGCGGTCTGCTTGACTCCTTTATTGAAACCATTGTCAATGTTGCGCCCCATATCACCGTCAAGGGGGAGAAGATGAACCCGGTGCCGGTCAATATACTTGCCGGCCAGAAGGAGTCCTCTGTTGCCATTGTAGAAGATAATATCCAGAAGCTGGAGCGTGATGAGGTGCGCAATTACGGCCAGCTTCTCGGTGTTTTCAACCTGCCCCAGTATAACAGGCAGATCGTTGCCGCCTCTCCCTATGTTGAGTCACAGGTAATGGCGGTAAAGGGGAGCCGCAACCAGCCGCTTCTGCTCAAGGGCGTCATGATCGACAGGGAGGATGCCATCAGCGGAATTCGAAAAAAACTGACTTCCGGTGATATCACCCTCTATGAAAAAACACCCAATGCTCTTCTGGTGGGGCGTACGGTAGCCAGGGATATGAATCTCCAGCTTGGTGATGATGTGGTTATTATCCCCTCTTCCGGAAAGAGTCGTCAGTGCAAGGTGGCCGGTATCTTTTTTTCCGGCGTCAATGCTGTCGATAATGGTGTTCTCGTCTCTCTTAAACTTGGTCAGATCATTGAGGGACTTCCGGCCAACAAGGTATCGGGGATTGCCCTGAAGGTTGCTGATCCATTCAACAATGCAGCGCTCTCAAGAGAGCTGGAGAAGATAACCGGTTACCGCTGCCTGACCTGGCAGGAGGAAAATGAAAGTGTGCTCTCCCTCTTTAAACGTATCGGCTATATCGTCTTTTCTCTCGTTGCCTTTGTCGGCGTTGTCTCGGGTTTCGGAGTAGCCAATATTCTGGTTACGACGGTTTTTGAGAAGAGTCGTGACATTGCCATCATGAAGTCGTTCGGATTTTCAGCCCTGCAGCTTGTCAGTATGTTCGTTCTTGAAGGGTTTATTGTGGGCCTCGCCGGTGCCCTGACAGGGGGTGTTCTTGCCATAGGCTCTATCAATCTCTTTGCAAGCCTGCCTGTTGAGAGCTCCCAGGGACCTCTGACCAAAACAGGCTTCAGTATGTCCTACAATCCCATATATTTTTTTATAGTCATCGGGGTCACTGTGCTTATCAGTACGCTTGCAGCTATTCTCCCTTCCGCAAGAGCGGCGAAGCTGGAGCCGGTTAGTGTGCTTCGCGACAGCAGTTTGTAACGCTATTTTTGTTAACCTGTTGCGCAGTTTGATTGTATCGCTTAAGGGCTTTAAAAAAGGACTAAAAGGACGAAGATTAAAATTGCCAAAAAGGACGATCACACAGGATCGCCCCTACATTATTTCATGTTAATTCGTGCAATTCGTGGACAGCCTCTTCCTCTTTCAATCCAAAATCTCTTCGTTTTCTTTTCGTGTAATTTCGTCTGTTTCGTTGTTCAATAATTTTCAAACCTCTTTTTGAGTGGTCTGTTCGGGGTGCTGCAGGAGGTAGAGCTTGTAGTAGAGGCCCCGTTTTGCCAGAAGTTCCTGATGGTTGCCGGTTTCCCGGATCACGCCCTTGTGCAGAACGATGATCCGGTCAGCTTTCTGCACGGTTGAGAGCCGGTGGGCTATAATAATCGAGGTACGCTCACTCATGAGTTTCGCCGTTGCCGCGTCAATCAGTGTCTCTGTTTCCGTATCAACGGAGCTGGTTGCTTCATCAAGTACCAGAATTTCCGGATTGTAGAGCAGTGCCCGCACGAATGCGATCAACTGTTTCTGGCCGGAGGAGAGGCCGGTGCCGTTTTCAAGCACCCTGTACTGGTAGCCGCCGGGGAGCTGCTCGATAAACCGGTCTGCTCCAACCACTCTTGCGGCTTCCCGCAGGGCTTCGTCGGAGACATCGGGATTGCCGAAGGCGAGGTTTTCGCGAATGGTGCCGGAAAAGAGAAAGACATCCTGCATGACAACTCCGACAAGTTTTCGCAGTGAACTGGCCTCGATTTTCCGGATCGGGATGTCGTCAATGGTGATGGAGCCCTTGCTGAAAGGGTAGAGTTTGGAGAGAATATTGATGATTGAGGTTTTCCCGCTCCCGGTTGCCCCGACAATGGCAACTTTTTCGCCATGCCGGATATCGAAGGAGATATTCTTGAGTATCCAGTTATCGCCGTCGTAGGCGAACCAGACATTGCTGAAACTTATTTTCTCCCTGAAGGTTGAGACGGGCTGCACTTCTGCAGGGTTTTCAATCCCCTCCTTTTCATCAAGCAGTCTGAAGATCCGGTCTGATCCGGCAATTGCCGTCTGAATAACGTTGAACCGGTCGGAAAGGTGCTGAAGAGGGCGGAAAAAGAGCCATATATACTGCACAAACGAAATAACCACTCCAATGGTGAGGTCAGCCTTGAGCAGGCGTACGCCGCTGTACCATATCACCAGACCCGCCGCCGCAGCACTCAGCACTTCAATAAGCGGATAGTAGATGGAGAAATAAAAAACCGTGCGGATGTTAGCATCCCGGTGATCGCGGTTAATGGCGGCATAGTTCTCATATTCCTGCTCCTGGCGATTGAAGAGCTGTACGATGCTCATGCCGGTAATATGCTCCTGAAAGAAGGTGTTCAGGCGCGCAAGATGGGTTCTGACATCCTGAAACGCAACCCGTACCCTGTTTTTGAACAGGATGGTTGCATAGAGCATGAGGGGGAGAACGGCGAGTACAATAAGAGTCAACTGCCAATCTATCCACACCATCAGGACAACGATAAAAAACAGCTGCAGGATATCACCGAGAATCGTGATAATGCCGCTTGAGAGCATCTCGTTGAGCGATTCAACATCACTTGTTGTTCTTGTGATCAGTCGTCCTATGGGATTGCGGTCATAAAACCGTGCCGGCAGTTTTTGCAGATGGGTGAAAATATCCATCCGGAGGTTGAATACGGCCTTCTGGCCGATAATCTGGGTTAACCATGTGGTGATATACTGCTTGATGCCGTCAAGCAGTATGGCTCCTGCAAGCAGGATGCTGATAAAGGCGAGTCCCCTGAGATCGCCACGTGCGATATGGTCGTCAATGGCGATTTTTGTCAGATAGGGTCGAAGCGGACCAAGAAAAGAGCCTGCAATGGTAATTGCAACAGAGGCAGCCACAAGGGTTTTAAATGGCTTGATATAGGCGAAGAGACGGGAGACAATATAGCTGTCCACCGAGCCTTTTTTCTCTATGCCAAGTGTTTCGTCCTGTTGTGTCCGGAAGCTTTTGTTCTGCTCTTTACTCATTATTTTTCATCCAAATACCTGCCGTTTGCAGCCATTTCAGGGGTCATTCATGGCCCTGCGTTCGTTTCTCTATATCCCTTTTCAGTGTATCAGCCAGCGCTTCAGCCTCCTCTTTTGACGGCGCTTCGGAATAGATGCGGATAATTGGTTCTGTGTTCGACGGACGCAGATGCACCCAGCTGCTGGAAAAATCAAGTTTCAACCCGTCAAGAGCGCTTGATTCAGCTTCAGGGTATTGCAGGGCAATATCGGTCAGAATATTCTCGAGCGATGAACGGTCAGTTTTTCCGAGCGTAGTTTTCTGCTTTGACATCACATAGTCGGGAAACTCTTTTCTGAAAGCTGAAAGAGAGCCGTTAGGGTTTGTTGTGCGCCAGTGGGTGAAGGCTTGTACAAAGAGCGCTATGCCGACTAGAGCATCCCGGCCGTAGTGCAGTTCGGGAAGAATTATTCCTCCGTTACCTTCGCCGCCGATAACGACCGATTTTTCTTTCATCAATTCGATCACGTTGGCTTCTCCGACTTTTGCGCTATAGCATTCGACGCCGTACCTTCCGGCAATATCTCTCAGTGCACGGCTGCTGGAGAGGTTGTTTGCCACAGCGCCGCTGTGCTTTTTAAGATAAAAGTCTGCGCAGGCTACAAGGGTATACTCTTCGCCGAAGAGGGTCCCGTCTTCACAGATGAGTGCGAGTCGGTCGACATCCGGATCAACAACAATGGCAAAATCGCATCCGCTCACTTTGAGTCCGGCGATGGTTGCCGAAAGATTCTCCTCAATCGGTTCAGGATTGCGGGGGAAGAGGCCGCTGCCGCCGCAGGCAACCGGAACGATATGCTCCATGCCGAGCTTTCTGCACAGCTTCGGCACTACGGCATAACCGGCACCTTCAACACAGTCCACAAGTACCCGGAACTGCTCTTTTGCTATTGCTGCTGTATCAACAAAAGAAAGTTGCAGAATCTTTTCGATGTGCAGGTCGTCATAGCGGTCATCATGGGTGATGGCGCCGATATGATCCCATCCGGCCGGGCAGAACTGCTCTCTGTCTGCTATTGCAAGCAGCTCGTCAACCTCCGTGGCAGTCAGAAACTCGCCAAGGTGGTTGAGCATTTTCAATGCATTCCAGGCAACAGGATTATGGGATGCGGTAATGATCAGCCCTCCGTCGGCACATTCGGAGGTGACGGCAATCTCTACCGTTGGTGTTGTTGCGATATCAAGGTCGATAACGTCACAGCCGCAAAGCACCAGAACATTGCTGACAAGATCACCGATAGCCTTGCCTGTAGGCCGGGTATCCCTGCCGATGACTATCCTCGGACGTTTTGTCCGGTCATCCTTACGGCGAAGAATCCATGAGGCAAAGGCCATGGCAAAAGCGGTAAGATTTTTTGGGGTAAGGCTTTCACCGACTATACCGCGTATGCCGGAAACGCTGATCATCAGGCTCATAAGAATCAATGAATGAATTGAAAAAGATCTGGCGCAATATAAGGAAAAAGGGCCGAGTTCTGAATGCCGTTCCTTGCCGGAATGGAGCAGGCATGCACCGGGGTCGGCTTGTACTGAAACCCGAAGAGCGTGGCGGGGCTTTTTCAGGATTTCTTGATACTCTTTTGATTATTTGCTCCTTTCTTCTATATTATATGCCCTTTGTTATTGAAGCAAGGAGGCTTTTGAAAAATTTTATATCCTAACAGCAACCGTATATGCCTTTACACAAATCGGCTGAAAAAAGACTGCGGCAGTCAGAAAGAAGAAATGCCAGGAACAGAGCAAGGAAAAAAGAGCTTAAAGTTCTTGTCAAAAATATGCAGAAACTGATTGATACCCGTGCAGACAAGGCGGAAGTTGAAGTCGCCTATCGTTCGGCTGTTCAGAAACTCGATCGTCTTGGCGTCAAGAACTATATCCATGCCAATAAAGCATCCAGAAAGAAGTCTCAGCTGACTCGTCTTTTGAACAGTTACGGCAAGGCCGAGTAAGCGTTGAATGCCAGCTTTGCAGTTCAATACTGATCTTCATTCTCTGACATCCGGCCTGAAAAATCCGTAACAGACGCGCTGTTAGCGGCTTTCAGTCCGGGTTTCCATTCCTTCTCTCATGTTTGCATATTTTCGTGGCAGGCTTGTCTCACTCCTGCCGGAAGAGGCGGTTGTAGAGGTTTCCGGTATTGCCTACCGGTTTCTTATCTCCGCGAGCACCAGCCGACAACTGCCAGAAACGGGCAATGAAATATTGCTTTATTCCCATCTCTCGGTCAGAGAGGATGCTCATCAGCTTTATGGTTTTATTACAGAAGCTGAGCGGCAGTTGTTCCGCCTGCTTATACTGACTTCCGGTGTGGGGCCAAAGCTTGCTCTTGCGGTTCTTTCCGGCCTGCAGGTTGCGGAAGTTTATGACGCAATTCTCGCGAACACTCCTGAACGGCTTTACGGGATCACCGGTGTGGGCAAAAAGACCGCCGCACGCATAATTCTTGAACTGCGGGATAAAATCCTGAAGCTTTCTCCTGCCGGCACTATTGCGGCACCGGCAGCACAGCTCTCCTCCCGGATGAGGGATGATGCAATCAATGCCCTTGTGACTCTCGGTTTCTCCAGAGTTACGGTACAGAAAGCTGTGGACTCCATTCTTGAAAAACATTCCACTCTCAGTGTTGAGGAGGTAATCAAATCAGCTCTTGTTTCAATTCATAACAGTTAGCAGATAACGGTGACCTATCAGGACGCGCTTGATTTTCTCTACCCGCTTCACCGGTTCGGCATAAAGCCGGGTCTTGACGTTGTGCGTACCTTGCTTGATCATCTTGGTTCTCCCGAAAGAGGTCTCGGTCTGGTGATTCATATTGCCGGTACGAATGGAAAAGGGACCGTTGCCGCCGCTCTTGCATCAATATTCCAGGCTTCCGGCAAAAAAACCGCACTCTACACCTCTCCTCATCTTGTTGATTTCAGTGAAAGAATGCGCATCAACGGAGAACCGATTCCCGGAGAGCGGGTGGCCTGTTACTGTTCACAGCTCAAACAGAGAGCGGCCGGTACTCATTACACCTTTTTTGAAGCAACAACAGCGATAGCCTTCGCCTGGTTTGCTGATGAAAAGGTTGATGTTTCCATTATCGAGACAGGCATGGGCGGGAGGCTCGATGCTACCAATATTCTGGATCCAGACTATGCCGTTATTACAAGCATCGGGCTGGATCATACCGATTGGCTTGGAGAGACCCGTGCACTGATTTCGGAGGAAAAAGCGGCCATAATAAAAAAAGGGTGCAGGGTTTTTACTGCGGTTTCCGATCCGGAAGCTTTTCAGCCGATATCCTGGGTGGCTGGATTGCATGAAGTATTGCTCTTTGTTGCAGGTCAGGATGCGGTCTGGAGTGTTCTCTCTGCCGAAGCAGGAGCGCTTCAGCTTGACCTCCGCACGGCTTCAGGGTATTATCCGGCTCTTAAAGCGCCCCTGAGCGGATCGTTTCATGCCTCCAATGTTGCACTTGCAGTGATGGTTGCCGAGGATGCAGGTGTTGCACCGGCATATATCTATGCAGGTCTTGAGCAGCTTTTACGGACCGGTTACCGGGCAAGACTGGAGAAGATAGGAGAGCATCCCGCAGTGCTCCTTGATGTCTCGCACAATTCCGATGGCATGTGCCAGACGGTCAATGCCATCGCTGATTTCCGGAGTGCATACCGGGCTGTACACGTTATTCTTGGTCTGGCTTCGGACAAGGATGCCGTTTCGGTTATCAGGGAGCTTGCCCGTCTTGACTGCGATTTATATCCGGTCAATATTCCCTCGGAACGCAGCGTTCCAGCTGAACAGCTTGCCCGGCTATGCATTGATGAGGGCAATGAGGCAACGGTGTTTAAAACAGGAAGTGAGGCGCTCGGGTATCTGAGGGAGTATTCGAAATCCGATGACCTGATTCTTGTGACCGGATCATTTTATCTTGCCGGAGAGATCATTGCTTCAGGTTACTGAAGCGTGCTGCGGTTTGAATGAGAGTTTTTTTACGGAAAAAGTTTTATATTTTAGTCAAGCCACATAAATGCTTCATTTACCCAAGAGAGACATCCGTTTCATAATTCCTTGTTGTGATTATCCCTTTTTCAATTATAGAAACTCTTCCCCTGTCATCTTCTTTTTCCCTGCTTTCATGTTGCATGAAAACGCGTTAAAGCTAACTCCCGTCGAAGATGCTGGTTTTGACCATGATTGTGGATATGCCGTCCGGATATGACGGGCTATCCTCATCTTTTCCTGTTTATTTTTTTTGAATAACAAGCGTTGAATCCCATTACAATGTCGAACAATCCGGTTTTTAAAGGTCTGGACATCAATATGCTCCAGAAAAAGAAAGTTTTTGAACTGCATGCTTTAGCCAAAGAAATTGGTGTTATGGCGGCAGGGTTGCGGAAGGAGGAGCTGATTTTCAAGATTATCGAAGCCCAGTCTCAGAAAAACAGCGATTCTGAAAGTGGCAATGTCATGGTCAATACCGGTGTTCTTCAGGTTATCCCGGAAGGGTACGGTTTTTTACGCTCAGCCAACTACAACTACCTCTCCTCTCCTGATGATATATATGTCTCTCCTTCGCAAATCAAGCGCTTCAACATGCGTACCGGTGATACGGTATCCGGCCAGGTCCGGGCACCGAAAGAGGGTGAGCGTTTCTTTGCACTGTTGAAGATCAACACCATTGATGGCAATGATCCCGAAATCACAAGAGAGCGTCCCTATTTTGAAAATCTCACCCCTCTTTTTCCCCGCGAACGGCTCAAGCTCGAAACCAGGCAGTCGGAATACTGCGGGCGCATTATGGATATTTTCACTCCAATCGGCAAGGGGCAGAGAGGTTTGATTGTTGCGCAGCCGAAAACCGGCAAGACCATGCTCCTGCAGATGATTGCCAATGCGATTATCAAAAATCATCCCGAGGTCTACCTTATTGTGCTGCTCATTGATGAACGTCCTGAAGAGGTAACCGATATGGCACGCAGTGTGCCTGCCGAGGTCGTCAGTTCAACGTTTGACGAGGATCCTGAACGCCACGTCCTTGTAGCTGATATGGTGCTGGAGAAGGCCAAGCGGCTTGTAGAGGTTGGCCGGGATGTTGTGGTACTGCTCGACTCTATTACCAGGCTGGCACGGGCTCATAATACCATCATTCCACACTCCGGAAAAATTCTCTCCGGTGGTATTGATGCCAATGCGCTGACCAAACCCAAGCGCTTTTTCGGTGCAGCCCGTAATATTGAGGAGGGGGGCAGTCTTACTATTATAGCCACAGCACTTGTTGATACCGGTTCGCGTATGGATGATGTTATCTTTGAAGAGTTCAAGGGTACCGGTAATATGGAGCTGCTGCTTGATCGCCGCCTTTCCGAACGGCGGATTTTTCCTTCCATTGATATTCTCCGTTCCGGCACCCGAAAGGAGGAGCTGCTCTTTTCACAGGAAGAGCTTTCCAGAACATGGCTTCTCAGAAAATATCTTGCCGACAAGAATCCGATCGAATGTATGGAGTTCATGCGAGAGAAAATGGCCGATACAAAGGACAACAAGGACTTTTTCAAATACATGAATGCATGATTGTGCTCTCAAGCCGGACGGGATCGTTTGCAACACCATTATTTAAAATGAAATACTGTTTAAGGATGAATTTGTATTTGCGCTTTTGGGAAAACTTCCTATATTATCTGCCTTTAAAACAAGTGGAAAGACATTTACTACATGCCCTGCGGAAAAAAAAGAAAACGTCATAAAATGGCGGTACACAAGCGCAAAAAGATGCGTCGCAAGAACCGGCACAAGAAGCGCTTGAGATACCAGAACAAATAAGTTCCGGTACGTCTGTACTTTTGTTATTGGTTGAGAATATAGCTCAGTCGGTAGAGCATCTGCCTTTTAAGCAGAGGGTCGAAGGTTCGAGTCCTTCTATTCTCACTGATGTGTATTGTTATTTCTGGATTTTGACAAGCCCGAGTGGTGAAACTGGTAGACACACTATCTTGAGGGGGTAGCGCCGAAAGGTGTAGGAGTTCGAATCTCCTCTCGGGCACTTGTTCATCATTAAAGCCGCGTTTTCGCGGCTTTTTTTTTGCATTTTTTTCTTCTCCTTCGCTCTTATTTTGTCTATACAGAAGCATCTCAAGGGAGATCGTTCTGTTCTAACAGTCAGGAATCAAGGGAACCCATCATGAATATTGCTGTATGTCTCTGTCAGGTGCCTGATAGTGCGTCGGTTATCGGTTTTGCTGACGGAGCATTAGACCGTTCGAGAATCAACGAGGTTATCAATCCATACGACGAGTATGCCCTTGAGGAAGCGGTGAGCCTTAAAGAGCGTATTGCGGGGAGTTTGGTAACCGTCTTCACTGTTGCTCCTTTGTCGGCAAAAGATATGCTGCGCAAAGCGCTTGCACTGGGAGCCGACCGGGCAGTTCTCGTGAGTGCAACTGAACCCTCTGATCCCTATCTGAGAGCCCTGCAGTTGAAGAGTGCGCTGATGGAATTTTATGAAGGGATTATTCCCGACCTTGTTTTTTGCGGGAAAAGCTCTACCGACTTTCAGAGTGCACAGGTTCCTTCAATGCTTGGAGCATTGCTGGGTATAGCATCCGTAAGCGGCGTAACTTCGCTGAATCTTTCGGGTGAGCATCTGCATCTTGAGCGGGAGATTGAGGGGGGGGTTGAGCAGATTGAGCTTCACTATCCTGTCGTGATCAGTGCGGAAAAAGGGTTGAATCAGCCCCGGAAAACAACGGTCAAAGCCGTCATGGAGGCCAGGAAAAAGCCGATAGATCTTTTAACTGTATCGGTCGACGTGGCTCCTCTGGTTCTCATGAGTGACCTTAAAGCGCTTGAACGGAAAAAAGTATGCCGATTTGCAGAGGATGAAAAGGATCTGGTACTGCTCCTTTCCAATGAGTTCCCTCTTTTTTCGGGCGATTAATAAACCGTTACCATGACAAAATTTCTGGTATTTCTGGAGCAAAGGGAGGGGGTTCTGAAAAAATCCTCTATTGCTGCATGGAACAGGGTTCAGGAGTTCGCGGCTTTATCTGCGGGCGCAATAGTGACCGGACTTCTTGTCGGCCCGTTGGACAGGCAGCCGATTGGCGATCTCCTTGCCGGAGACGGGGTCGTTTATCATGCAAATGCAGAGCTGCTCCGCCCGTACCAGCAGGAATCCTATACCCGCATTGTTGCCTCGATGATCACGCAGGAGAGTATTTCCGCACTCTTTTTTGCTGATTCATCTCTAAGCAGGGATCTGGCTCCTCGACTTTCAGTCTTGCTTAAGGCTTCACTGCTCTCGGGAGATCTTCTTTTCAACCGGCAGGGGTATCCTGACGGTTCTTTTCGTCCGGTTTATTCGGGTTTGGCCACGGCTTCGTTCTCACCGCAACGAAATATCAGCATCTATACTCTTTCGCCTTCGCGGGGAATGGTCACCCGCTCTTCTGCCGACGGCACCGTTCAGGTGATGCCGACAGCGCAGCATCACCACAGCAGCGATAACCTTCTTGCTGAACTTCGCAGGATTGTTCTTCGCCAGAACAGCCTTGATATTGCCGAAGCCGGTATCATTGTTGCCGGAGGCAGAGGAATGGGGAGCAGCGCGGGCTTTGCCCTGCTTGAAGAGCTTGCAGCTCTTCTTGGCGGAGCAGTCGGCGCGAGCCGATTTGCTGTTGATGAAGGGTGGCGAGCTCATGCTGAGCAGATAGGTCAGACAGGCAAAACGGTTGCGCCGCAACTCTATTTTGCCTGTGGAGTCTCCGGTGCTCCCCAGCATCTTGCAGGGATCGCTTCAGCAGGAATTGTTGTGGCAATAAACAGTGATCCGGATGCATCAATTTTTCAGGTTGCAGATTATGGTATTGTGGGTGATGTGCATCTTGTGCTGCCAAAACTGATCGAAGCGCTAAAGGAATTTTTGAAGAAGAAATGATTAACAGTACCTTATGGTTAATAAATATCCGGATAGGCTTTTCATTTTCGGGTATAACGTAAAATATTTTTTGTAAGCCGATGCGTAAACTTCAGGTAGATATTCTCGGACTTTCTACCAGTCCACATACCAATGGAGCATATGCCCTTATTCTTTATGAGTTGGAGGGAAAGCGCAAGCTTCCAATTATTATTGGCGGGTTTGAAGCACAGGCCATTGCACTGAAACTTGAAAACATAAAACCCCCGCGTCCCTTTACTCACGATCTTTTCAAAAATATAGCCGATGCATTTCATCTGCATGTCAATGAAATCATTATTGATGAGCTGCATAATGAAACCTTCTATGCCAAGGTTGTCTGTGAGGTAAATGGTGAAGTGCATGAAATCGACGCCCGCCCGAGTGATGCCATTGCTATTGCGGTGAGGTTCAATGCACCCCTTTTTGTTACTGAAGAGATTATGAATGAGGCCGGTATAAGAGAGGAGCAGAAGGAGGAGGGAGAAGAGGAGATCCCGGCTGAAGCCGAAGAGGAGATGCCGCTGGTATCGTCAAGTCTGGATACACGGCTTGATGAACTTCAGAATGCGCTTAATGAAGCGATCAGCAATGAGAACTATGAAGAGGCGGCAAGACTTCGTGATGAGCTGTCGCGCCTGAAAAGCAGCTCTTGAGATGGTATGGTTTTTTTGAAAAAAAAAGGAGGTTCGAAGCCTCCTTTTTCAGGTTCATCTGTTCAGATCAGAAGCTTACCCGAAGTCCAAGCATGGCGCTGTGGCTTGAGAGAGCCGGATTGTCAACAGTTGTAAAGTAGCGATACCGTGCATCAAGCTTTACCTTGTCACCGATCGGCGCGGCAAGACCGGCACCAAACTGGTATGCCAGATTGGTATTGTTGCTTCCTACGAAATTTGCTGAAGCTTCAGCCACACCAAGTCCACCGGTTGCATAGAGATCAACACCGCCAAGGTCGATGTCATAGTAGCCATTGCCCATGAGTGTAAGAACTTTCACATCGTTTGTGTTGGCTTTATAGCCGTTACTCTGGTAACCTACTTCAGCCTCAACCCGGTTGCTTCCGTAATCACATCCAAGTGCAGCTGTTGCTGCCAGACCTGTGTCCAATAAGCCGCTGTTGATTTTCGAAGCACCA
The DNA here is from genome assembly GCF_001975465.1 of Chlorobium sp. KB01. Taxonomy (NCBI): domain Bacteria; kingdom Pseudomonadati; phylum Chlorobiota; class Chlorobiia; order Chlorobiales; family Chlorobiaceae; genus Chlorobium; species Chlorobium sp. KB01. Next base: position 46,623 of record NZ_MPJE01000066.1, on the reverse strand, counting down.
CCGAAAAGGCTTACATATCTGTCTGCAGCCAGAGCTGGTGCAGCCGAAAGAGTCAATCCCAAAGCTGCAATAAGCAGTGAATAAGTTTTCTTCATCATCTCTCCTGTGTTAGGTTAAATTTCCGTACCGTATCATACTATAGAACATAGGTTAACTCTGTATAGTTCACTTTAATTTACAAATTACCGTACTATGATCATAGTTGATTTCATTCATTCGCCGTGCCGAAGCTGAAGAGAAGTCCCCATCCCTGTTTTGTCTTGGCCGGAATGCTTTTAACGGCATCAAATCCGTAACCATAATCAAGACCTATCTGCCCGATAACCGGCAGGTAGAGTCGCAGGCCAAGTCCGGCAGATTTTTTCAGGTCTGAAAAATTCACTTCCCCTTTGCTACGCCAGAGGTTACCTGCCTCAACAAATGCAAGTCCATAGATACTTACCGATTGAGACATGGTGATCGGATAGCGCACTTCCGAAGTGAATTTGGAATAAATCTTTCCTGCATAGAGGGTGGAACTGGAGCTGGTGCTGCCGAGAGGTGAACCAAGACTCCGGTCGTCATATCCCCTGAGCGGTATGGTAGGAAGGTTGGACATGCCGCTGCCTCCCATATAAAAATATTCGGTATAGGGGATATAATCACTGTCACTGAATGTTGAGAGGTAGCCGTGCTGTGAGGAGAGGTTCAGTACCAGTTTTTTTGAGATCGGGAAGAACCAGCTGGAGTTCACCGATAATTTATAGAAATCAACCGAACCGGGAAGCGGGCCTCCGGCGAGCTGAGCCGTGAAGATATTTTTACTTCCTTTTCTGGGATAGATCGGGCTGTCGATACTGTTGCGGCCAAAAGTCTGCGTTATGGAATACTCATTGGCTTCTGTCGGGGCATCAGCAGGCAGATCGATAAAACTGAGAAATCCGCCTTTGCTGTTCAGATATTTCAGCTTCCAGTTGATGGAGAAATAGTCGTCAGGCCAGGTCAGTCGTCTTCCGACAGAGAGTGTTGTACCCAACTGGTCAATGACCGTCGGGTTGTCGACGCTGTCATTGGTATAATCGTATGCACTATGGGTTTTAAAAGCTGTAAATCCTACGTTTGTCGGGCCGCCGAATGCCCATGGCTCAGAAAATGAGAGGCTTAACGTGTTATAATTATAGCTGCCAAACTGCCATTGCAGTCCGAGTTTCTGACCGTCACCGTGCGGCAGGGGGTTGTAGGCTTGCGGGTTGAAAATATCCTTCAGGGAGAAGTTATTGAAGGTGACACCAAGGGCACCGGTGAAGCCGGTGTTCCCGTATCCTACCGAAGCGTTGAAGGTGTCGGTCTGCTTTTCCGTTACACTGTAGGTCAAATCAACCGTGTTGTTCTCCGGGTTCTGCTGAACGTCCGGTGATATCCGATCCGGCTCAAAGTAGTTGAGCATGTTGAGCTCCCGGATACTGCGCACCACATTACTGCGGCTGAACATATCTCCCGGTATCGTGTAGAGCTCGCGGCGGATCACATGGTCCTTCGTTTTGCTGTTGCCTTTAATGTTGACGGTATTCAGCTGGAACTGCTCCCCCTCCCGTAAGGAGATCGCCAGATCTACGGAGTCGGGTTTTACGACTTTTTCGTCAAGTTTTGCATTGAATGCCAGATACCCGCGATCCAGATAGAGTGAACTGATATCACTGTTGTCCTGGGAATAATTCAGCCGTTCCTGAATCATTCTGGCATTGTAGACATCACCCTTTTTGATCCTGAAGTTGTTGTTGAGTATTGCTGTTGTAGCAAAATCCTTGGTGTTTCCACTCCATGTAATGTTGCGGATAGAGTATTTGCGGCCCTCTTCAAGGAAAATGTCAAGAAATACCCCTTTTTTATCAGCGGTGTAGCTGAGCGAATCACGAAGAATTCTTACATCACGATAGCCGTTGTTGCGATAAAACTCTTCGAGAAGGTTCTTGTCATCGCTGAATTTATCCTTGTCAAGCTTTGGTGCGCCGAAGATTTTGCGCCACCAGGAGTTCTGGGAAGTCTCCTTGAACACCCCTTTCAGTTTATTCTGACTGAAAGCCGTGTTGCCATGAAAGGTTATTTTTTCTATAGCTACCTTTGCCCCCTCACTTATTGTATAGTGGGCGGAGACATGATTTTTGCCATTATCCTTCAGAGTAAACTCTGCACCGGCGGTCAGATAGCCCTTTGTGGCATAGAGCTTTTCGATCTTATTTGCCGCAGTCAGCAGATCCTGCTCGCTGATTTTCTGACCCGTTACAAGCGCGGTTTTGGTAAGCAGTTCATCACTTTTGTACTTTCTGTTTCCCTCAAAGGTTACCTTATCAAGAATCCGCAGTTCATGTACCGTAAACCTGAGGGAGATCCTGCCCTGGCCGAGATCGTTTTTTTCAACACTGATATCGCTGAAGCGCTGGAGCTGCCAGAGGTATTGCATTGCTCCGGAGAGTTCCGTTCCGGGTATGGTGATCCGGTCATTGACTTTGACCGGAAGGCTTGCCGTTAATTCCTGCTCACTCAGTGTCTCCAGTCCGACAAAAGATATTTTTGCTACCGTGAACGAATTCTGTTTTGCTTCAATGGCTTTCGCCGGTTCAGTAACCTTTGTGCGTTTTTTTGCCTCAACAGTATTTACAGTAAAATTTAATGCAAGGGCCGTCAGAACTAACGTTATCAGTGGTTGCGTTTTTTTCATGAATTACGTAGGTATCAATCCTTTTAGTGCTTGGTTGAAGCTATATTTTTTTTCTGAATCTGTTCACTTGTCTGCCCGAATCGGCGTTCCCTGTTCTGATATTCCAGTATGGCGTCATAAAGCTGCGACCGACGAAAGTCAGGCCAGTAGGCATTGGTGAAATATATTTCCGAATAGGCGTTCTGCCAGAGCATAAAGTTGCTTATCCTGAACTCACCGCTGGTTCTGATCAGCAGTTCGGGGTCGGGCATTGATGCTGTAGAGAGGTAGGATGAGAGCAGCTGTTCGTCAATAGCATCCGGATCAATATTTCCAGCCTGTATTTCAAAAAACATGGAGCGGCAGGCCTGGACTATATCCCATTTCCCGCTGTAGCTGAGCGCTATATTCAGTACAAGTTTGTTATTGTTTTTGGTGAGTTCCATGGTGTTTTGCAACACTGCTCTCACTTTTTCAGGAAGTCGCGCTATGTTTCCGATAACATTGAGCCGGATGTTGTTGTCATGCAGTTTTTTGGTTTCGCGACCAATAACTCTGACAAGAAGCTGCATCAGGGCTGAAATCTCTTTTTCGGGCCGGTTCCAGTTCTCTGTAGAAAACGTGAAAAGGGTAAGGTATTTGATGCCAAGCTGGGAGGCGGCCTCAACAACATCCCTGACTGAATCCACACCGGCAATATGACCCTCAAGTCTTGTTTTTCCCTTTAAACGGGCCCACCGGCCGTTTCCATCCATAATTATGGCAATATGACAGGGGAGTTGGCAGGATGATTTCAGTTCGGCTTGCAGCCGTTTGTCAGAGGTGTCACTGTCAGTTGAAAACCAGTGGGGCTTGAATGATGATGATTGAGCCATTGTCTTGATTATAGCCATAACGCTCTTTACTCCTTATAGCTTACGGGACTACGAGAACCTAAGCCGCTGATGTTTTCAGAAGACGAAAACACCTTAAATTGAGTGAATAATATGCAGTTATTTCTTATTATACAAACTTTAGACAGATCACAGCTCCTGTAGTAAGATCCTCATTTTCATTGTTAAAGTGAGCAGCAATCGACGCGGCAAAATCTTATCATAAAATAATTTATAACTGACGTGCAATTAAGTGGTTACGAGGATCTACGTTCCAGACTTCTCTCCCGGGCAATAAGCTGTGAGGAGGTCGTTCGTCTCTATCTGGACCGTATTGATCAGCATCACGCTGACAATATCTATATAACTGTTTTCCATCAGCAGGCACTTGACCGGGCAAAAGCCCTTGACAGGAAACTCTTGGAAGGGGGTAACCCCGGAAAACTGTTCGGTATGCCGATAGCTATAAAGGATAATATAGCTATAAAAGGAGCCGGACTCACCTGTGCATCAAAAATTCTTGAGAATTACGAAAGTGTCTACGATGCAACAGCCGTTCTGCGCCTTGAAGAGGCTGATGCTGTTTTTCTTGGCAAAACCAATATGGATGAGTTTGCCATGGGCAGTTCGAATGAGAATTCGGCATTCGGCAATGTTCCCAATCCTTTTGATAAAACACGGGTGCCCGGCGGCAGTTCGGGAGGATCGGCGGCGGCAGTGGCCAATGGTCTGGCAATGGTAGCTCTTGGTTCCGATACCGGGGGCTCTGTCCGCCAGCCTGCAGGTTTCTGTAATATTGTCGGTTTGAAACCGACCTATGGACGTATTTCCCGTTATGGTCTGGTGGCATTTGCCTCCTCTTTCGATCAGATAGGGGTTCTTGCCATGAACTGTGATGATGCGGCTCTGGTGCTTGAGGTCATGGCCGGCAAGGATGAGCATGATGCCACCTCTTCACTGCATGCTGTGCCCGACTATCGCGCTGACATGGCAGCGGTCTCTGTTGAAGGTCTCAGGATCGGAGTTCCTTCGGAGTTCTTTCACGAAAGCCTCAATTCTGATGTTGCCCGCCTTGTAAAGGGCAAGCTTCATGAGCTCCGTGACAAGGGCGCGGAGCTTGTTGATATAACCCTTCCTGAAAGTGATTATGCAATCGCGGCTTACTACATTCTGGTCACGGCGGAGGCTTCATCCAATCTTGCCCGTTTTGACGGAGCAAGATATGGCTATCGCTCAGGCTGTGCGGAAGATCTTGCGGCTATGTATGTGAACTCCAGAACGGAAGCTTTCGGCAGGGAGGTCAAACGCAGGATCATGCTTGGAACCTATGTGCTTTCCGCCGGTTACTACGATACCTACTATAAAAAGGCCCAGCAGGTACGAAGAGTCTTTCAGGACAGGTATCGTGAAGCGCTTGAGAAGGTTGACGTCATTGCCGGACCGACCTCTCCGTTTCCGCCATTCGGTATCGGTGACAAAACCGGAGATCCGCTTGAAATGTATCTTGCTGATGTCTTTACCGTTCCGGCCAGTATTGTCGGTATGCCGGCTGTCAGTGTGCCTGTCGGATTCGACAGCCTCAACCTGCCTGTCGGTCTTCACCTTATCTGTAACTTTTTCGAGGAGGGGAAACTGCTTGGTATAGCCAGACATATGCAGGCTTCCTGATAATTTCTTAGGGCGTATTTTATAACCATCAATACTAATCAGTGGCTCTATGAGTGTTTTAGTTAACAAGGATACACGCCTGCTCGTGCAGGGAATTACCGGTGGAGAAGGTACCTTTCATACCTCCCAGATTCTTGAATATGGAACCAATGTCGTTGCCGGTGTTACTCCGGGAAAAGGCGGCGTGCTCTATCACGGTAATGAAAAGGACAAGTTTTGCCGACCGGTGCCAGTTTTTAACACCGTGCGCGATGCGGTGGAAAAGGCGGAAGCCAATGCAACCGTTATTTTTGTGCCGGCGGCATTTGCTGCCGATGCCATCATGGAGGCTGCTGATGCGGGACTTAAAGTGATCATCTGTATTACCGAGGGTATTCCGGTCAATGATATGATGAAAGCCTATGCATTTGTTCAGAAAAAAGGTGCTGTGCTTGTCGGACCAAACTGTCCCGGTGTTATTACTCCGGGCGAAGCCAAGATTGGTATTATGCCGGGCTTTATTCATAAAAAGGGGACTATCGGAGTGGTCTCCCGCAGCGGCACCCTGACCTATGAAGCCGTGCATCAGCTAAGCCAGGTCGGTCTCGGTCAGTCAACCTGTATCGGTATTGGCGGTGATCCGATCATCGGTACGCGCTTTATTGATGCCATTAAACTCTTTGCCAATGATGAGGAGACTGAAGGTCTCGTTATGATTGGCGAGATAGGCGGAAGTGCCGAGGAGGAGGCTGCCGAGTATATCAGCAAACATTTCAAAAAGCCGGTTGTAGGATTTATTGCCGGTCGTACTGCGCCTCCCGGACGCAGGATGGGGCATGCAGGAGCAATTGTTTCAGGCGGAAAAGGAACTGCTGAAGACAAGATAAAAGCAATGGAAGCCGCAGGCATTCATGTAGTTGACAGTCCGGCAGATCTCGGTGAAGCCATGCTCAAGGCTCTTGGACGATAAGAGAAGAGATTATGAATTTTGTGTAGGGGCGACCCTGTGTGGTCGCCCTTTTTCACGAAGAAAGATCCTTGTTAAAAACCGCGTTTTTCTTCTATAGGTCCCATTTGTCCTGTTCTTCAATACCTTCCCCCGGTTCCTAAAGCCCCAGTGTAATCAGGTCGTGAATGTGCACAAGCCCGACCGGCCGATGTTCACTGTCACACACCATAAGCTGTGTTATCCTGTAGGTTTCAAGGATATCAAGGCACTCCTTGGCAAGGGTTGTCGTTGTAACGGTTTTCGGATTCGGTGTCATGACCGAACCGGCGGTGCGGCTGAGAAACTCTGTGCCATTCTGAACCAGGCGGCGAAGGTCACCGTCGGTAAATATGCCGGTGAGTCGCCCATCTTCATTAACAACCGCGCTTACACCATACCGTTTTGAGGTCATTTCAAGGATAAGTTCGGTCACAGAAGCCTGTTCATCTACAACAGGGACGGCACTCTCTTTGGCCATGACGCTTGAAACCTTTACGGTCAGACGGCGTCCGAGTGATCCTTTGGGATGAGTCAGTGCGAAATCCCGCTGGGTGAAATTTTTCCGTTGCATGAGGGCGATGGCCAGCGCGTCTCCCATGGCAAGCATGGCTGTGGTTGAGGTGGTCGGAGCAAGATCGTATGGGCAGGCCTCCTTTTCAATACCGGTGTCGAGCATGATATCGGCATTCTGGGCAAGAAATGAACGCGGGTTGCCAGTCATGGTAATGATTGATACCCCTATCTCTTTCAGGGCGGGCAGGATAAAGTTCAATTCATCGGTAGTGCCGCTTTTTGAAAGGCAGATGACCGCGTCACCACGACTGACAATTCCCAGGTCACCATGCGCGGCATCTGCGGGATGAAGAAAAAGAGCGGTCGATCCGGTGGATGCCATGGTTGCAGCAATTTTCTGGCCGATTATGCCGGATTTGCCCATACCGGAGATGATGATTTTTCCGCTGCACGATGCAAGCAGCTCAACTGCACCTGAAAAACGGCTGTCGAGTCGCTCTGCCATCATCTGAATTGCCCGTGCTTCCTGAATGAGTATTGATTTGCCGGTTTCTGTTATATGCAGGTTCTGTGACGTTGCGCTCATAGTTACCAGAAAAATTGTAGCTTCAAATGACGAAAAGATGATCGGTTTCTGTTTTTATAAACTGTAATATCGGCTAAATTGAACAATTATGAGTTGCTTTGCTAATCATAAAGCTTTTTGTGTATGAGTTGGGTCGTTCTGATGTTTTTATCCTGGATATTATTTGCCGTCTTTGCTTTTCTCTTCACCAGGTTTGTCGGATATATGAAAAGGGAGCAGAATCTGCAGATAGAGTCCTTGAGGGATACGCTGATTGACAAGGATAATCCGGTCGGTCTCTACGGGGATGAACTTGAAAAACTCAAACAGCATCAGCAGGAGGCTCAGCGCCACCTCAGGGATGTTATTTCAAAAATACCCGTGATACAAAAGGATGGCAGGTTTCAGATTGATGAGGAGGCACTCCGGTTGCGCAAGGAGGCCAGCAATGGCAATGGTGTGTCCGACAAAAATAATGATACGGTTTAAGGTGTTCTGATCTGTTTACTGCATGCTTTCAAAACTGAAACTTCTTTTCAAGGATACAGTTATCTACGGTGTGAGCTCCATTCTTGCCCGCAGTCTCAACTATCTTCTGGTTCCCCTTTACGCAAACAAGCTGACGACATTCGATAATGGTATACAGACCATTGTCTATGCCAACATAGCGCTCGCCAATGTTCTGTTCTCCTATGGGCTTGAGACCTCATATCTCAAGGTTGCCTCTGATTCCTCCAGCAGGGAGAGAGATGAAACCCGGCTTTTTTCAACGGCGTTTATCTGCCTTTTTCTTACCTCGACCCTTTTTGCCCTGCTGATAGCACTTTTTGCTCCCGAAATTTCCCGATTGATAGGCCTGTCGGCTTCTGATTTCCCATTTATCCGCTATGCGGCACTGATTTTATGGCTTGATACCCTTCTTGTCATACCCTTTGCGGAACTTCGTCTCAAAAGAAAGGCGCTGCAATTTGCCGTGGCAAGAGTCGGCGGGGTTATTGCCGTTGTCATCAGTGCTCTGCTGCTTATTCTTCAGTTCAATGCCGGGCTGCACGGTGTGTTTATTGCAGAGGCATTGGGTTCTTTAGTCAGCCTGATTTTTGTCGTGCCCGTTTTTCAGCAGTTCAGGCTCTTTTTCTCAACCCTGCAATTGCGTGAAATGCTGCGCATCGGCCTTCCCTACGTTCCGACCGGGATTGCCGGCCTACTGATTCACCTCATTGACCGGAACATCCTGATCAGGATATCACCTGCGGAAATTGAAAGGATATATGGCAAAGGGTTCGAGGCTTCGGATATTGTCGGTATCTATGGACGTATTGCAGCATTCGGTGTGGTGCTTCAGCTCTTTATCCAGGTGTTCCGTTTTGCCTGGCAGCCCTTTTTCCTTCAGCATTCGAAGGATCCTGATGCTAAACAACTTTTCCGGCATATCCTGAGTATCTCTACCCTTTTTACCATGTTTCTGGCGCTTGCCGCATCTTTGTTTGTCCCCGACCTTGTCCGTTATCACTACGGGGGAAGCTTTTATCTCCTTCCTCCCCGATACTGGATCGGCCTTTCGGTTCTGCCCTGGATATTTTTAAGCTATGTGTTTGATATGGTCTCCACCAATCTCTCTGCAGGGTTGCTTATTACCGGCAATACCCGTTATCTGCCTGTTGTAACCTTCTCAGGAGCTGCGGTGACTGCCCTTTGCTGCTGGTGGCTCATCCCTCTCGGCGGCATGGATGGAGCTGCCTATGCTATTGTTGCCGGTACATTCATGATGTGCCTTGTTATGGCATGGTACTCCCTGAGGCTCTTTCCTGTCAGCCATGACTGGCTCAAGCTGGGCCTCTTTCTTGCTGCGGGAGTTGCCCTGGCCTGGTTTCAGAGCATGTTTCCATCCGCTGTGCCTCTGGCAGGTTCGGCAATTGTGTTGAACACCGGACTGCTCCTCCTCTACCTTGTTTGTGCCGTGCTGCTCTTTCGTGAAGAGGCTGCACTTGTTGCCATCCGGGTGAGGGGAAAATTCGGGAGGTAGCGCTATCTCGGGCCGCCCTGACCTTCAGGGTGAAACCGCCTCTGACCTGTCGGGTGGTTGAAGCCCCCTCGTTCTCGACTGCCGGAGAATCTTCTTGTGGAGATACGATCAAGTACTTTTTTGAGAGAGTCCCGCTGTTCCGGTTTGCATATCTTGGCCAGTTCATAAAAATGAAGGGCAAGCTCTCTCTCTATCGAAGCCTGGTGTGAACCGATTTTGGCGGCCAGAGTCGAGATCTTTCCGCTGTCAGGCTTATCGTTCAGCGCCTCTTCCACCAGTTGTTTTTTCAGCACACCGATCGCCTCCATATCAGGCTGCACTTTACGGAAATGTTTCTGGCGGAGCTGCTGGAAACTGACGGTTTGCGATTCACTCAGACCAAGCGGCAGAGTAAACGGATTCTGACGATGGAATTGGCGGGCACCGGTGCCGGCTGGTTGCAAGGTGCAGCTGTTCTGCCGCCAGAAAAACCCGAGCAGCGCGATATTGAGCAGCACAAGAAAAACGACCAGCGTTGTGACAACTCGCTTTGAAGTAAGAAAATTCATGATATCATCAGGTCAGGTTGCCCGGGAATTCATGTTCCCTTCCCGGGGTGAAAATCAGGAGCGGTTCTGCTTACAGGCACTTTGTGCCGCAATTGCCGCGCATCGGACGACTCTCGATCATCTTCTGCATTTCATTGCGCTGTGACGGGCTCAAAATTGAGCCGACTTCTGAGATATGGCGGCTTTTCATGCGTGCCAGCTCTGCATGCTTTCTGCCAATTCGTTCCGAGAGGCGCTGAATCACTCTTCTGTCAGGGTTGCTTTTGAGTGACGCTGTACGAAGCTCGCGGTTAAGAGTTGTCAGCTCCCGGTGTTCGGCTGCCATAAGCTCGAAATGTTTTTTCTGGAGCTTTGCCATCTGCTCGCTCTGGCGATCATCAAGCTTGAGCTGCTGCTGACAGGCTCTTGCACCGAAGTTCATTCCCCTTGCTCCCGGTTTTCTCATCTGCTGCATCGGCCCATTCGGTCCCGGACAGTAGCCATTTTGCTGCCATTGATTCTGTCCCCCGTTTTGTCCGTTAACCGGAGGATTGCACATCGTCCCCCGAACAGAGGCCGTATCGGCATCTGAAGGACGGCTGGAATCTGTTGCAGGTGCAGCCGAAGCGGTAGTGAACCCGAGAAGCCCGGCGGCTATTATCATCATCATGCTCTTTTTCATCGTTTCTCTATTTGTCTTATTAGAATGTTTCATAGTCATCAGTGACGGTAAAAAAATAGTTCTTTCAGCCAACACGCCGAAGCGCTTTATTGTGCCGGGTTATTATCCGTTCCTGTATCAGCTGATTGCGTTGCTGTCTGGTCGTAGTAGGCAAACTCCTGGGTTGTATAGTCATCACCCATGTTGTCAAGCAGTTCGCTGATTCCCGCACCAAACTGTGTCGTATTACTCTTGAGTGAGAGCAGCGCAGTGCTGAGATTGATGACAAGAAGCAGAGCCATCAAGGCAAGCCGGACATCAAAGTAGCGGCTGAAACCAGAGCTTCCTTTTTTCGATCCCTCGCCGAACTCACCTTCAATCCGTTGCATAAGCCGCACTCTGAAAAGATGATGCACCTCAAGCGGTTTCAGCTCATCAAGCAGTTGCAGGGTTTTGCCGACCGCTCTCTCTATGTTTTCGTTCTGTTGTTTCATCATGTATTCCTGTTTCATTGAGTTCGACGACAGGTTTCTGAAAACCTTGTGCGAGCCTCCATAAAAAATCAATGGTTTTGATAATAGCTATAGAGCCTGTCGTGCAGGTTTTTTTTTGCCCTGTGAATCAGCGACTCTACAGCGGATACCGTAGTTTTGAGGATATCGGCAATCTCCTGGTTGCTGAAACCATCCTGCTTGCTGAGCAGAAACGCCGCTTTCTGGCTGTCGGGCAGCCGGTTGAGTGCATCCTGCAGTATTGTTGCCCGTTCGCTTTCGGCCAATGCTTCGGCAGGATTTTCGCAGACTGGAGAAGGAAGTTCTGCCGAAGGGTCCTCAACACCGATCATTCTTTTCAAGGTGCCGAACCGCTTGACTCTTTTTATCCTGCGCAGGTGGTCAAGTGATTTGGTTACGGCGATCCGGTATATCCAGGTTGAGAGTTTTGACTCTTCCCTGAACTGTTCAAGGGAACGGAACACCTCTACAAAGACATCCTGAGCCAGATCTTCGGCATCTTCACGGTTAAAGACAAACCGGTAGCAGGTATTGATTACCATCTCCTGATGTTCGGCAACAAGGCTTTTGAAGAGAACTTCTTTTGACGTCATACCCGATTTCTGAAATGACCTTGTTTCTGCCTTTGCGGCAATTGTCGCATCTGCTCTATCATTCATCACTGCATTGAACCTGATCTGCTACCTGGTTTCAAGAACCCGTTGCATGTTGGACGTTGAGTGCCCTGAATTCATGCGCGGATAGTTGAAAAAAATGCAGACTCGACTTTTGCCTGAAAAACCAGGGCCCCGATAGTTCAGGGCCCTGGGTGTTATATTGAATGTCGGAGCCGGTTCAGGCCAGTTTTGCCGCAAAGGTAAGCACCTTCTCTACCTTCTCCCGGGAGTCCGCTTCGCAGTAGAGACGCAGAATCGGCTCGGTGCCGGATGGCCTGATCATCATCCATCCTCCTTCAAAGTGATATTTGTAGCCGTCGAGATCGTTGAATTTCAGCACCTTGTACCCGGCAATGGTTTCAAGATCTCCGGTTGAAGCCTTCGCAATTATTGCCTGCTTTTTCTCTTCGCTGACATGCAGATCATGACGGCTGAAGCAGAAAAATCCATACTCATCGTAGAGTTCCTGCACCAGCTCCGAAAGGGTTTTTCCCTTGCGGGTCATCATCTCAAGGACCAACAGTCCGGTATAGACACCGTCGCGTTCCGGAAGAAACGAGGTAATGCCTATGCCGCCCGACTCTTCGCCGCCGATAAGAATATCATTGGTGGTCATCAGTTTGCTGACATGCTTGAAGCCGACCGGCAACTCGTGAAGGATGAGATTGTTTTTGCGGCAGATTTTGTCGATGATATCACTCAGTGCAAATGATTTTGCAACTTCGCCCTTCTGGTGCTTCTCCTCGACCAGATCTTTCAGAATTATGGCAAAGAGTTTATGGGAATCAACAAATGCCCCGTTTTCGTCGAGCATGCCGATCCGGTCTGCATCACCGTCATTGATAATGGCTACATCGGTCTCAACCTCCTTGAAGAACTCAATGAACTCTTCGATATACTGCGGCATCGGTTCAGGGTTGATGCCACCAAAGCCGGGGTTAAGGCTACAGTGGTAGCAATTGACCATCGACTCATCGAAGAGGTTCTTGATGAGATCCTGCCCGGCGCCGAACATGGCATTATGGGCAATTTTCAGTCTTGATTCACGGATGAGCGGCAGGTCAATGCGGCTTTTCAGATAGCTCACATAAAACCCTTTCATATCAACCATTTCGATCAGTTTGTTATCAGCCTTGATCTCTGTTGCCGGGTCCACGAGCGGGAGGTAACTTTCGATTTCCGTAATGACTTCCGGGTGTGCCGGGCCGCCGTAGGAGGCCTTTACCTTGAACCCGTTATAGATTGCAGGATTGTGTGAAGCGGTGATCACAATTCCTCCGGCAAGCTGTTTTTCTCTTGTATAGAGAGAGACAGCCGGAGTGGAGGCAAAGCTGTCGGAGAGGTAGACCTTCAGTCCCTGTGACGAGAAGACCTCGGCGGTATATGCCGCAAACTCTTTTGACATGAAGCGGGTATCGTAGCCGACACAGACTCCTTTTGCCCGGTTTGGATGCCCGAGAAAGTAGCGTACAGAGGCAAGTGCTGCAAGTTTCAGGTTATCAAATGTATAATCCTTGGCTATGATCGCGCGCCATCCATCAGTTCCGAATTTAACTTGCATTCTATTTATTGATTTTGATATAATGGGAATGAAAACTCCGGAGGGAGTTGCAATAAAAATAAAGCGCAAAATACGGTTTCTTTGCGGTTGATCCAATTATAGGCGTCGCGATTATTCGGAAAAGCCTGTAACTGATTCAGAATATTGTTTTTAGCTATTGTTATTGATGCCCATCAAGCTTTTTGTCCTGGCCGGAGAAGTTTCCGGAGATCTGCATGCTGCCGGAGTCATCAGTGAACTGCTGAAGGCTGAACCTGACATCCGGGTTTTTGGCATCGGAGGCGAGAAACTTCGCACTCTCGGCGCAGAGCTGCTCTACGATACAGCACAGATGAGCATCATGGGTTTTGTCGATGTGCTCAAGCATTCGCTCTTTCTCCGGAGGGTTTTTCGTGACCTCAAGGAGGCGGTACGCCGGGAAAAACCCCGAGCCGCATTTCTTGTCGATTATCCGGGCATGAACCTTGTCATGGCGCGCTTTTTTCATGAACTTGGTATACCGGTCATCTACTACGTCTCTCCGCAGGTCTGGGCCTGGAAAGAGGGGCGGGTCAAGGCGATCCGCCGCTACATTGACCGACTGCTTGTTATTTTTGATTTCGAGGTCGATTTTTTCCGCCGTCACCGGATCAATGCGGAATTTGTCGGCCATCCGGTTATTGAAGAGCTGGCAGAACTTTCTCTGCCTTCAAAGGAGTCGTTTACCGGGAGCCATGGAATCCAGCCCGGAACCAGGTTGGTCGGCCTGCTCCCCGGGAGCCGCAAGCAGGAGCTTTCGCACATTCTGCCTGAACTGCTCAAAGCTGCACGTCTGCTTAACCGGAAGTACCGGGTCGTTTTTCTGCTCGGCCGTGCACCGCATCTTGATGCTGCAGCCTACAGTATCATGAAGGAGTACAGCGATCTTACGGTTGTCAATTGCGCCGCCTATGAGGTGATGCAGTACAGTGACGTGGCTCTCGTCACCTCAGGCACCGCAACCCTTGAAACCCTCTGTTTCGGCTGCCCCATGGTTGTTGTCTACAGGACGGGAGCGCTTAACTACATGATTGGCCGGCGGCTGGTCAAGCTGAAAAATATCGCACTCGCCAATATTGTGGCCAAAGGGCTTCTGAGCAGCGAAAGGGCGGTGCCGGAGCTGATCCAGCATGAAGCTAACGGTCCGGAGATTTTCCGTCAGGCTTCGATGATTCTCGACAGCCCGGATCTTGCCGCTTCGATGCGTCGCGAGCTGCTTGCCACCCGTGACCGGCTTGCCGGAGCATCGCCGTCGCACAAGATTGCGGCTATCTTGCAGGAATATTTACAATGAATGAAACGCATCCATCAACCCAGGGTTTGCACCCTGCGCTACCGATATTTCGCCCCTACAGTGCTGATAAATAAAACGGTAAGGTTGTGTCCATATAAATGTTTGATCAGGAATGGAAAAAGCAGTTGCCTATCTCGTCGCACACCCGGTTATATTTTTTATTGCCGTCATTATTTCGATCATCATCGTCTTCTCCTTTCTGAGAAGGATCATGCGACTCTTTATTGTCGTTGCCGCCATTCTGGTGCTCTATGCAGCATATCTCCAGCTTACCGGAGGGCACACGCTTGAGGCTTTTCAGCACTTGGGACAATGGTTCAGCAACGCATTGCACGGCATCACCGGCATGTTCGGCTTTCTGTTTGATCTGCTCAAGTTTCCGAAGAAAGGGTAGCCGCGCTTCTTCCTACTCGGCTACCGGAGCATATTTTGCGTTTATCACTGACTCTGCCCGTAATCGGATAAGCTCTGCCGCAAAGGGGTTATGTTTGTTGCCCTGGATGTTCAGCGGCAGCGAAATGGCCTGGAAGAGCTGATGCTCAAGATCCCACGGCTTGTCATTTTCCACCCACGCGGCAAAGGTGTTCTCCGCCATCCACCGGTCAAGCCACTCCTCTCCCTGTTTGGTGAGTGTCATCTTTTTGCCGTTACCAACCATTTTGAGCGGGAATCCGCTCGTTTTTGCGAGCAGGATGCCGAGAGAACGGCGCAGTGTGGAGCCGTCGGCGTTGCCGTTGAAGTGGTAGCGAACCCTCTGCTGAATGGTTTGTGCAGCGTATTTATCCCCTTTTTTGTCGGGCGAACTCCCGATATAGAGCAGGTTCAGCCCTTCGTGAGTCAGGCAGCCTTCAACGGGGACACCGGGAGGGATCTCCTTGAAAAAGAGTGCGTAGACGCCATGTGCTTTTGCGACAGGGCTTGGATTGGAGAGTATCTCAGCTCTTGAAAAGAGGCACTGGGGATGGGAAAAAACGGTGCTCATGCAAAAGTTCTGTCAATAAGTGATTTATTTCTTGATATAGGCGTTCAGACCTATGGTCACCGGCTTGCCGTCAACCATCACCTCGGTGACAGCATTGCCGCGTGTGCTTGCAACAACAAGCGTTTTGCCTGACGAAGAGGGTGTGGGCTTTTCAAGGTCAATCTCTATGCAGAGCTTGCCGTTCTTGATCTCGACGGTCATGGCCATGGGTGGGTCTCTTTTAAATTGATCGATGCATTATCGGGCAATATAGCGAAAAGATGCGATGCGGGGCAGGTCGCAGTTGCATCTGGCATACAGGCGTATATTGCTTGTTATTTTATTGTGAAATAATGAAATTGAGGGAGTTAAAAACTAAATTACGGTTTATGGACACAATATGAAACTGACGATTTTTTTTGCGTATTCTCGGCCACAAAGCTCCTGACTTAGATACAGACAGTGTTTTGCCTCAGATGGAAATGGAGAAAATGCCTTGTTGAGTTAGCGAGTTAATGTTACCTGCAGTTGTCGAAATCTGTTGGCAATCGAGATGTTTTGCCTCAGATGGAAGTCAGATATATGGGAGATTCATGAAGGGAGGATAGATACAATAACACTTAATGGTGATTCTGATCTGCCAAGTTGGGGGTACTCTGACAGAGTGCTTTCAGGTAACGCTCCAGTTACATCAGATGCACAAATGACGCTCTACATCCTTAATGTCCCTTTGCAAGACAACTATTATTTTAGAAGACTTGCAGACAATGTGGCGTGCATGTCATTTTTTGAAATAGCTGATGCACTTCGTTCATGTAATATCCCGTTGGAGAATGCAGTATTGAGGCTGATTTATGGATGCGCTTTGATGTATACAAGAAAAAGAGTTTTTCCTTCAATATTGGAGTTGTCCAGCTTTGCACACCACGAAACCAAAGGGTGTATTTTTGATATGGCTGGTATAAAAACAGATATAATATTTTCATCTAACAATCCTATACTTTGTGAGTCTTGTTGTGTTGCTGCCAGCGGGGATCAAGTGCCCAATGAGTTCTTGGCTACCGTTAAAAAGGAAATACAGGGAATCAAGAAGCATCTGTATTACCAAATAGCAGACGTGATTAAACTACATCCATTGTTAGCACTTACTCTTTCATCTATTTTTGCGATTATTCTTGGCACTATCGGATCCCTTGTTGCTGCTTACATTTCCAAGTGATAGCCAGTAATCTGATATTACAAAACGGTGGTTTTCTGATGAGTTTTGCTCGTAGTTCCTTACTCTTGAGAATGTCTGTGGCAGGATACTTCATTGTTGTATCGGGCACAATGCCGGTGGACTCCGATCTTTCGGTTAACTTTTTACCTTGACGAGTTAATCTGAAATACGTTTTTTTAGCAAAACGAAGTGGATTTTTATGACTGTCATAAAGCTCAGGCAAGGAAAAGTCATTTAAAAGTTCGAAGCCAGAATAGTATTTGAAACTCTGTATATTTCTGAGTGATCGAAGGATCAATAGTCGAAAACGCAATAACCATGAATACACTCAGTGCAGTTGAACTCAAGCGCAGGGGCATTGCTGCTATAGAGGAGGCGCTTGCTTTTGGGCCTGTGCATATTCTGAAGCACAACCAGCCAGCAGCAGTAGTTATGCTTGAGTCTGAGTACCAGACTTTGGTGCAAAAGAAGTCCAGAAAGCATAATGCGGATGCTGTCCGCTGGATAATGGATTTCAAGCCTGTCGGTACCCGTTCACAAGATGAAATTGACAAGCAAATTTCGCAAGAACGGAGTTCCTGGGAGTGCCGGTGATTCTGTTTTTTGACAGCAACGTCCTCATCTACCTTATTGAAGGTGATGCTATACTTTCCGCACGAGTTCAACAAACAGTTCAAACACTTTACAATACTTGTTCAGATGTCAGTATTGCAGTAAGCGCTCTCGCTTTGCTTGAGTGCCGTGTTGCTCCATTGCGTGACAAAAATACGGCGGTGTTGAAGCGTTATGATGAGTTTTTTTCTACTGAGAGTTTACAAATTGTTGATCTGTCACGCACAGTGCTGGATAGTGCAACGAGAATTCGTGCCGGTTTTGGATTGAAAACTCCTGATGCTATTCAAGCGGCTTGTTGTTTGTCACTTGAATCCGAGCATCTGTTTTTAACTGAAG
Source organism: Chlorobium sp. KB01 (assembly GCF_001975465.1). Lineage (NCBI taxonomy): Bacteria > Pseudomonadati > Chlorobiota > Chlorobiia > Chlorobiales > Chlorobiaceae > Chlorobium > Chlorobium sp. KB01. The sequence goes on along the minus strand of NZ_MPJE01000066.1, from coordinate 28,978 downwards.
ACCGAGCTTTCAGCAAGGTCGAGCCGCTTCATGTTTATAACGTCTTGACTCAGAGATAGCCCGACCAACCGCTGGTCGAATTAGTCCCAATCCTGGTGGATTATGATCTTCCGGCGCACTATTTTTCCTTTAATAAACGAGGGAGGGGTGTATGGCTTTTGTTGATCTACTGGAACAACAAATCGCTTCACTGGATGATACTTCATTTGCCAAACTTCGCGACTGGTTTTTTGAATTCGATCAGGAGCGTTGGGATAAGCAACTGGAAGATGATTCAAATGCCGGTAAACTCGCTTTACTTATCAATGAGGCATTTGCCGAACATCAGGCAGGCAAAACTAGGGATCTCTAAATGAAAGTAGTTGCGATAAATGGCAGTCCGCGGGATGGTGGCAATACGCATATTCTCGTCAGTTGTGTGCTGGGTGAGCTTCAGAAAGAGGGGATAGAGACGGAGATTATCCGGATCGGCGGAGAACTTGTCCGGGGATGCACGGCTTGCAATGAGTGCTGGAAGAGACAAAATCGGCGGTGTGTTATTGATGACGATATTATCAACAGTTGTATTGAAAAGATGGTGCTGTCAGACGGCATCATCATCGGTTCGCCTACCTATTTTGCCAACGTTACCACCGAAATCAAGGCGCTGATTGACCGAGCCGGAGCTGTCGGGTGCGCCAATGGCAACATGTTCAGGCGCAAGGTTGGCGCTGCTGTTGTGTCGGCCAGTCGCGAGGGGGCGCTCAATGTTTATAATGCCATCACGGATTTCTTCCTGATTGAGGAGATGGTTGTGTCGGGCTCCTGCTACTGGAATACCGGTATCGGATTTGACAAGGGCGAGGTATCGGAAGACAAGGATGGTTTGCATACCATGCAGGTTCTCGGGCAGAACATGGCCTGGCTGCTGAAAAAACTGAATACATAACAACTCACCTCCCCCTGATATACACCGCATCTCCCCATTATTTTAAATGAGTTTCTTCTCTATCCCCTGACCCATAAACTGCAACGGAGTTTTGCTGATAGCGCACTCTGATCCCTTTCTGCACTCTCAGGAGGCGCAGATGGTTTAGAACTCATGATGTAGAACGGATGCAGATATCCAGGAGTGAATTCATGTTAAATTCAATGGGAGGATGGTTATGAAATGAACCGGTATTTACCTTGTTGGCTATGTGATTTTGATGGGCGGAGTCCTTGCCGCGCTCTGGCAACTGGATGTTCTTGCCACTGTCGGGACTGTCTGGACAGCTATCGGGGTCATCATAGCAGTTGGTATTGGCATCATGCTCGCCGTATCAAGCAGCGGAACCAAAGAAAATGTAAAGTGAATCCATCGTCATGAAGCAGAGCGGCGGATGCCCTCCATCCGTCGTCTGGGCATAATATTCCTGTACAACCACAGAAGCAGCTTCATCCAGCCTTCCGGCTTGACACAAAAATTCACACAAGCGGAACGTATTTTGATCGGTTTTTTTGTCTCGCAATATGTCTCGATTCATTAGCAGTACCCCCCACTTTTCAAGAAAGGGGTTTCCTTTTTTTGTTTCTATAAGAAGTGAGAATGATGCGTATGGAGTGTTTTATTTTGCGATAATAGATGTAAATTTATCTGTTGTGAAATAAAGAGGTTAAACAGCATATAACGCATTGATTCGCAGAAAACACGAATTAATCTGTAACGTGTTGTTATTTAGTAATATAATTAATAAAAAAAGAAGGACACCACCATGGCAATCTATGCGCTACCCCACAAAAACACTACGATCAAAGTTGATGGTGATGACGTTACCTTGACCTACGGTGCCGGAGAGGTTGGCTATATCACTATCAGTCTCAGTACCGCTCAGGCAGTCACCTGGTGGAAAGCAGTGGACACCATTTCCGGTGTTTATGACCAAAGTATTGGTTGGGTTGAAACCCAGGATGCAGACCATGGCCCAAAAACAATAAAGCTTGCGATCAGTAAATTTACCGATTCAGCTCATTTTGTGTTTTGGAAGGCCAAGTTCCTGGGGATTCATACCCCAACTGATCACTATTATTTCGTGCCGGATGAGCTTAATGGAAAAGTAGTTGGTTTTGACTGGAAAACGGCTTGACATTCCCAGGCAGTGTTTTTACCACAATGCTCTGCTGGAGCAGAACGAACAGTCTGCTGAACGAGAGACCTTCTATTATTTGTACTGGCTATCACCTGTTGTAAGACAGATCGGCATACTGCATTTGATTTCGTTAACAGGCACTCTATATTACAACTGATATCGCAAACCGGTGTTTTGATGTGGTGAGCTATCAGCCTTCACTCCTCAAAACTTCTGCATTTCTCACGCGAAATCAGTTACGACCTTCACTTCAGCAGCAGAAACTTGTTGAAATCGAGTCAAACGGTTTTTCAGTAATCATGTATTGTTAAAATGGCTCGACCTGCTGGTTGCCGGGTCTCTTTTTTCATTATGTCAGCTCACCATAAAGGAGGATAGCTATGGCCGCTTCGAAAAAAAAGGCGTTGTGTGTCGGAATCAATCAATTCAAGAACTTTCCCAGTGCAGCGTTGCAGGGCTGTGTCAATGATGCCAACGAGATGTCAGCGCTTTTGCAGAAATTGCTTGGTTTTAAAAAAAGCGATATCACGGTGCTTACGGATGCCCAGGCTACAAAAGCTGCCATTATAAGCAGCCTGAAAGCGATGGTGGATGGAGCCAAGGCCGGGAAGTATACCTATCTGATCTTCAGCCTCTCAAGCCATGGCACACAGGTACCGGATCTGAGCGGTGATGAGCCCGACCGGGCCGATGAGGCCTTTTGTCCTTATGACCTGGCCCAGTCCGGAAACCAGTGGGACAAGAATCACATTATCCTTGATGATGAGCTGCGTGATCTTTTTATTCAGTTGCCTGAGAATGTGCTTCTTGAAGTCTATCTCGATACCTGCCACAGCGGTACCGGTCTGAAGGCGATTGACATGCTGCTTGACCGCACTCCGCGATATCTGCCGCCCCCTTCTCTCAAAGCGTTCCTTGAGGTTGACAGCAGGCGGTCTCGCGGACTTCGTCACGGATTGCTTGAAAAAGGTATGGTTCATAATATCCTCTGGGCAGCCTGCCGTGCCGACCAGACAAGTGCTGATGCCAATATTGCCGGGGGCTGGCATGGAGCATTCACCTACTATTTCTGCAAGCAGATGTATGCATGCAAGAATGCACTCTCAAGGGCAGATCTTCTGGTCAAAATTCGTGCCGACCTGAAGAAGGGAAAATACAACCAGATTCCGCAACTTGAGTGTGAGGCCACGAAGCGCCAGTTGAAACCCGGCTGATGGTGCTTTAACGGCATAACTGTTTTTACAAGAGGGGAGAGGCGACTTTCGGGCAGCCTCTTCCCTTTTACGTTTTTATCAGGAAGGAGAAACATGGAGGTCTCTTTGTCATTAAGGCGGCCATCTCATGGCAAAAATCCTTTTGCTGCGACGCTGCTTCAGGGAGTATCAGGTCACGGTGAGGCTGATCAGTAGTTTGACGCCTGCTATTTGAACAATATCTTGTAAATTTGCTGAACTCCCCTTTGAGCTTCAAGTCAGCCGGGTTTCGATACAATTAAATAGAGGTGTCCCAAAGAAAGATTCTTGATATGGCTACTACCACGATTCCTTCCGGATGGAATGCATCCGCACATCAAAAATGGTTAAGTAATAACCGCGCTGAAGCTATTCAGGAAACCATCGGCGAAATCAATGCCATTCAGTCGGAGGAAAAACCGGTTGATCTGGTGTTACAGTTGGCCTATTATTTTTTTCTTGTCAATGATTATCCTTCAGCCGCAACGATTCTTGAGCAGCAGCGAACCCGCACTCCGGCTAATTTACAGGTTTTACTCAACGCGGCGGTTTGTCACTCCCGTTCAGGGAAGAGCGAGGATGCCGTCAAGCGTGCAAAAGAGGTAATCAAAAAAGATCCGGCCAACAGCCTTGCTTACGATATTCTGGCAAATGCATACGCTAATCTTGGTCAATTCACCAGTGCCCGTCGAGCAGGAACAAAATCGCTTGAAATCAAGGATAGTGCCGCGCCATCCCTGCCTGAAAACTGGTCACTTCCGAAGGGAAAAACTCAAACGTTTGCCGCGAAAGATGATAAAAAGAGTGTTATAGCCTTCTCCCTGTGGGGAACCAACCATAGATATTTACGCGGAGCACTCCGTAATCTGCTTCTGGCTCCAGAGTTTTATCCTGATTGGGAGCTCCGGTTTTATGTTGATAATTCCGTACCGCAACCATTTATTGAGCTGCTGCAGATACTGAACGGGAAGGTTGTCATAAAACCTTCCAGCGCTGATATTAAAACCAGACTCTGCTGGCGGTTTGCTGTGGCAGATGATCCTTCGGTTGGCTACTTTATGGTTCGCGATGTGGATTCGGTTATTGGTATGCGTGAAGCCGGAGCCGTTTTTGAATGGCTGAATTCCGATAAATGGTTCCATGTCATGAGAGACTGGTGGACGCATACGGATTTGATGCTGGCGGGTATGTGGGGTGGTGTGGCAGGAGTTCTGCCATCACTCTCGGCTTTGGCTGATGGCTACACCTCCAGAGCGGTTGAAACACCCAACATCGACCAGTGGTTTTTGCGGGACGCTGTCTGGAGCTTTGTTCGTCAATCATGCTTTGTTCATGATCGATTTTTTGACATGCCGGATTCTGTCCGTCTTCCTGAAACCAAAAGAGCCGGAAACTTTCATATAGGGCAGAATGAATATGCTGTCAGAAAAAAGGAACAGGAGCGGTTTTTGAAGGCCTGGATCGAAAAATATCCCTGCCTTCAGGCTTGATTGAAAAAATAACATGTACATTTACTGAATGGCCGGAACCGGCAGGGAGTTGTATTGTTATCGGTTCCGGTTCTTCTTTCTTTTAAAGCTTTTAACGGTATAATTCGAGGGTATTGAATGATATGGAGGAACGATTTTTTCTGAAACTTCTGCTTTTTCTTTTTGCCGGACTCATTGCTGCCGAGCTTCTGGTTGTAACGTTTTATGGATTCCGGCTTGAGCTGATACTGTTCACTTTTATCGTTGCGGTTGCGCTGACGGGTATGGTGATTGTTGCAAAGCTTCTGTTACGGGAGCGGCCGGAGATTGAGTCCGTTTCCATGCGCCGTCTGCGGCAGAAAAGTGCCGGAGTCATGCAGGATCGTCTGAAGGAGTACTCGGTTGACGACGAGTTTACCGGTGATCATGCTGCGCGGAGTGCAAAGGTGAGAGCTCAGGCTCCGGCACCTGTTGGCAGCGACACCAAACCTGCATCGCTCAATATTGATTCACTTGACGGGATGATCAGGGAGGTTGCCCGGATGTATGGCGGTTTCGGAACCCTTCTCCGGACGCTGGAGCAGCTTGATGATGCCGCATTCAGGAGGCAGTTGGCCAAAGCCGGTTTTGGCAGGGGTGAGGGTTTTTCAAGAGAGGAGGTGATTCAGCGGCTCAGTCAGATGGCTGAAGCGGAGTGCCTCCAGAACCGGGATGAAACCGGTAGTATTGGTGAAAAAGAGTGTGTCATCGACGGTTTTTCGCTTGACAGCGAGAGTTTTGATCTCTATATCCAGCGAAGCATGAGCAGTACAGAGAGTGAAGGAGATGACGGTTTTTGTGTTGAGCTTGACAGTGAAGCCCTTTCAAAGCGAACCGGCCCGATGCCGTCGGATTTTTCGCATGACCCCAAGGCGGTCTTTTCAAAGCTGAAAAAACCGGGCACGAACGTATGAAGCGGCAGGAACGGGAGTCGCTCAGCAAGGAAAAACTGCGCAAATATACAAGACTCCATCAGAAAAAACAGCGGGAGCGGGAGGGGCTTTTTCTTGCAGAAGGGCTTCGCACCGTCACCGAACTCTGCCGGAACCTTCCGGATGAAGAGATGCTTGTTGCCCTTCTGATTCGTGAGACGCAGTCGGATGATATGGGTTTTGCTCACGCTTTCAGCGGAAAAGTTTTTTCGATAAGTGACAAAGAGTGTTCGCAGCTTGCCCAGACCACAACTCCTCAGGGTGTCTTCGGTGTATTTCGACAGCAGCCCGATCCGGAGCCCTTCGGTGAAGGAAAAAAGGGGGCATCCTTTATAGTTGTGCTTGATGATGTACAGGATCCCGGCAATGTGGGAACCATACTCAGAACAGCGGTCTGGTTCGGAGCGGACGGCGTGATCTGCAGTGGAGGAACGGTTGACCGGTACAACGCGAAAACGGTTCGCTCTTCAGCCGGAAGCATTTATGCCATACCTCATTACGGGGTTGAACATATTGCCGATGAACTCAAGCGGCTCAAGGCGCTTGGTTATTGTATTGTTTCCGCTTCGCTTGAGGGAAAGGATTTCAGGGAGTTCAGCTCCCGGCCTGAAAAACAGGTGCTGGTCATCGGCAATGAAGCCAACGGGGTGAGTGAACAGGTTCAGACGCTCTCCGACCGGCTTGTCCGGATACCACACTCGGGAAAAACAGCAGGTGTGGAATCGCTCAACGCCGCCATCTCAGCCGCCATACTCATCGAACGAATGGCCCTCGCCTGATTCCGGCATTTTTTTTCTTCTCATCACTCACCACTTTCTACTCATCACTTTCCACTCATCCCTCATTTCCATCTACCGGGAGGCTGAAGAGTTAAACTCCACCAGCTTTTTCCAGTCTATGGTTCCGCTCTCTTCACAAAACTCGTCACCAAATTGTCGCGTGAACCTGTTGAGCATGCAGGCATAGGATTGAAGAAACTCTTCATTTTTCTGTCTGGCCATATGCCCCAATGGTTCGATGAGTTCGGTGTAGAGCATGGGTGAAGAGGAGATAAACTCCCAGAAGGTCTGCCCGCAATATTTGAAGTAGTCGCCCTGGTCGGCTTTTATCGTTTTGCCATAGCAGCAACCGTTGACGGCAACAATCTGAACTCCTGAATTACTGGTGCGCAGGGTTTTTGCCGCTGTTTTGAAGTCCGATTTCATTTTGGCAATCTGGCTGCTGTTTCCCCAGTTCGGCCCGGACTTGATGTTGACAATGCAGCGTTTGCCATCCCTGTCAAACTCAAGGTCAACTCCGGGGATACCTGATTTCCATCCGCCATAAACCTTGCTGTTGATAAAAATGGCCAGCCCTTCAAGCCAGTCGCCAAAACAGTCTCCTCGTTCGACGAGATATGTGCATCCACCAGCCCTTTGACTATTTCTTGGGCAGTCTGTACAGACTTTGCCTTGAAGAGATACGGATTTTTTCTTTTCAGCACCCTCGACAGGCTCAGGTTATTAAGTGTTGCGATTCTTTTCTGGTGAAAAGTTCCAATGTTCTCTTCAACGTACGCTGATACGTCGCTCAGTACAAGTGGGGTCATAGTTATCCTTTTTTTCAAGCAGATAGAGTTCAACGGGTTTCAACTCTTTTACTACCACCGCGTAGTATTCTTCCATTATTTCAATACCGATGGAGTGCCTCTTCATTCTTTGCGCAACTACATTTGTAGTGCCGGAACCCATGAAGGGATCAAGTACGGTATCGCCTTCCTTTGTGAACAGCTTTATAAACCATTCAGGCAGATCTTCCGGGAATGCCGCACTGTGCTTTTTATTGTTGCACTCTGTGGCGAGATGCAGCACATTGGTCAGATAGGCCATCTCCCGATCAATCCAGTTTGAAATGTTTTTTCCAAACCCGCTGCCAACCTTCGATTCATCTCTGATTTTATCGGTATCGCTCAGGTTTTTGAGCCGGCTTTTCGACCAATCACCCATAGGAACCATAACAGCCTGCTGATTCATATAGAACTGCTTGTTTTTGTTAAACTGGATAAGTCGTTCCCAGGAGTCCCTGAACCTGTTGGGCCATTTCCCGGGATAGCAGTTTTTTTTATGCCAGATAAACTCTTCAGTCCAGAGCCACCCCTGTTTTCTCATTTCCAGAATGAGTTCCATCACGTAGGTGCTGCGTTCACCATTGACAACCTTCTCTTTGATGTTCAAAACAAAGGTACCTGTGGGCTTGAGTACTCTCAAAAGTTGCAGGGATATCGGTAAAAACCACTCGACATAATCATCAGGATGAAATCCTCCATAGGTTTGCTTTCGCTGGTCAGCATAGGGTGGGGAGGTGAATATCAAATCTACCGAGTCATCCGGCAACTGTTTGAGCAGTTCAGTGCAGTCCCCAAGGTAGAGATCAGTTCTTATTTCCATCTGTAAATGTTCAAAGCTGTAAGGTGTTCACAGGTTACGAGTCATATCGTGCTGGATGAAACTTACATTTTTTTCTGATTTAACGGAGGCGCCGGAATTTCAAAAATCTGAAACTCATGATGGTATACGAAATTCATTCCCACTTATCCACTCATCCCTCACCACTCTGTTATACAAGCAGTACGGGGTAGTCGAGTTCCCGGACAAGTTCATGGACTGACTCACGGGGAAGATTCATGCTGTCGCTGAGAACAAGCATGCCGGAGGCTGCCATACGGATGTAGCGCTCAAGGGTTTTTCCGTTTTTTGGTGGCAGATGGTGGTACTCGGCAACGGTATCGGCGAGAACCCTGTTTTGCGATAGTTCACGCTCTATCCCAAGGCTTTTTTCATAGCTCTCTGCAAGGATCAGAATATGGAGTATTTGCTCTTTTTCCATAAGTGCCAGAGCGGTTGAGAGTGCGAGGTTTGAGCCTTCCGAACCGTCATAGAGAACCAGTATCGGCCCTGCTTTTGCGGGAATTCCGGGGCGCATGAAGAGGAGCGGCTTTTTGCCTTCTGCAAGTGCTTTTCTTGCTGTTGAGCCAAGTCCTTTCCGGCATGAGGGCGAGCGTCCGCTGCGGCCGAGAACAAGCAGATCTGCTTCAAGTGCGGCAGCGATCACCTCTCCGGTTACCACACCACGGCAGACCCTGAATGAGTACTCCACGTTACACTCTCCTGCGACACGCTGCAGGGAGCTTTCAGCCTTTTTTGCCTGGATTTTAACCGAGCGTTCGAGCTGAAGCGTATCGATTTTTTCCGGTTCCGGGGTGTACATCCGTATTTCATGGCTGCAGGGGAGTTCGGCCATCCGGAACAGATTGATGTCTTCGACAAAAATGCCGGTCAGGTCGGCATGCATCTTTCGGGCAAGTTCGGCTGCGGCTGTCAGTGAAGCCAGGCTGTGTGGCGAGCAGTCGAGTGCTACGGTGATATGGCGGAAGAGTATAGTATGCTCTTCGGGCGGTATCAGGAGTTTCATTGTTGTTCCTGTGCATGGTTAATCTTCGTCATCGCTTGACGATGCCGTGAATTTTCTGATTTTTTCTGCCATCTCCTTCAGTTTCGCTACAACCATGCCATTGACGCTACCGGGGGGGTAGTTGCCGGATTTATCCAATACGCCTGCCGGAACGCCGGTCAGCAGCTCAATGCCTTCATCAATATGGGTCACCGGATAGATAGAGAAACGCCCTTTTTTTGCTGCATTGACCACATCGCTTCGGAGCATGAGGTTGTCAACATTTGAAGCTGGTATCAGTACTCCCTGTTTTCCACTCAGTCCCCTTGCGTTGCAGAGGTCGAAAAACCCTTCGATTTTTTCATTGACTCCGCCGATTGCCTGAACCTGACCGAACTGATTCACCGATCCGGTTACCGCAAACCACTGCCGGATGGGTACTCCCGAGAGGGCCGAGAGCAGTGCATAGAGCTCGGCTGACGATGCACTGTCGCCCTCCACTCCGCTGTATGACTGCTCGAACACAAGGGATGCGGAGAGCGAGAGCGGTTGATCGATGGCGAATCTTGCCCCGAGAAAGCCTGAAAGGATCAAAACTCCTTTTGAGTGGATCGGTCCGCCCATCTCTACTTCCCGCTCAATATCAATAACCTCTCCTTTCCCGAGCCGGACTCTTGCCGTTATTCTTCCGGGGTGCCCGAAGCTCTGACCTCCGGGTGAGTAGATGGCCAGTCCATTGATCTGGCCGACTTTTTCCGACTCCGTATCGATGAGGATAGCGTTTTTCAGGGTTGCCTCCCTGATCTTTTCCTGGATTCTGGAAGAGCGCAGCACTCTTGCATCAATGGCCTTCTGAACATCGGCTGCTTTGACCAGCTTTCTTTTGGCCGATGCGGCATAGTAGTCGGCTTCCCGTACCAGATCGCTGATGCTTTGCAGGTGCGCACTCAGTTTTGTGGAGTCCCCGGTAATCCTGCTGCCGTGCTCAATCACCCTTGCCACCGCACCTCGGTCAAAATGACGAAGTTTGTCCGTTTTGGCGATGGCGCTGATAATGCGGGCGTAGGCAAGCTTTCCGTCACCGTCAAAGGGGAGTTCATCTTCAAAATCCGCAGCGACTTTGAACAGCTCACTGAAGTCAGGATCGTAGACGTTGAGCAGATAGTAGAGCTGGCGCTCCCCGATAAGAATAACCTTGATATCGAGCGGAATCGGTTCCGGTTCAAGCGATACTGTGCTGACAAGGCTGTAGAGCTGTGCCAGTGATTCAATGCGAATCTGGCGTGTTCTCAGGGCTTTTTTGAGCGCTTCATAGGCAAGAGGCTCAAGCAGCAATCTTCTTGCATCAATCAGCAGATAGCCCCCGTTCGCCCGGTGCAGGGCACCCGGTTTGATCAGGGTAAAGTCGGTGAGAAGGGTGCCCATCTGTGATATGTGTTCAATGTCCCCGACCAGATTCTGGCAGGCGGGTTTGTCTTCGTAAACGACCGGAGCCCCCTCTCTCTTGCTGTTGTCAACAATGACGTTGATCCGGTAACGGTTGAGCAGTGCGCCTTTCTGCTGAAATTTTCCGGTAGAGAGCCCGAGCAGCATCTCTCTTGGATCGGGCTCTTTTTCAAGGAACTGGTCGAAGTTTTCAATGATGTCATTTTCCAGCGTCTCAAAATATTCGATGACCTCGCTGAGTGAGGCATAGCTGTTTTTGAGTTCAGCCATCAGGGGTTTGACGGCAAAATTGGCAATGTTGCGGTTGAGCTCATTGATCTTTTCCTGTGTTTCACGTTGCCATTTCGGGATCTGGACCATGATGAGCTGCATGGCCGATTTAAGGTTTGTGATCTCCTTCTCGATTGCCTCCCGCTCCTTTTTGTTGAGACTCATGAACTCTTCGGGCTTGAGTACCTCTCCGTTCTTTTCGGGCGCAAAGGCAAATCCTGCGGGAGTTCTTATCAGTGCAATGTGCTGTTCAGCAGCTTTTTTTTCGAGATCTTCAAAGGCTTCGGCCTGATGTTCCTGAAATTTTTCGCGGATATTCTTTTCCTCAACCTGATACTCTTCACTGCTGAAAGCCGAGGGTATAACGGTCAGGAGCGCCTCGACAAGGTGCTCCATATCACGGGAGAGCGTTGAAGCTTTTCCTGGCGGAAGTTTCAATGCCCCGGGGTGTCTCGGATGCTTAAAGTTATTGACATAGCACCAGTCGGATGGTACCGGTGCGAGAGGGGCAATCGTAGCAAGAAATTGCATGATTGCGGTCTGTTTTCCGGTGCCGTTTGGACCGAGGGCAAACAAATTGAAGCCGTCATGCTTTATGCCCATGCTGAAGGCTATGGCCTCAAAGGCCCGATCCTGGCCGGTGGCTTTTATCGGGCCGTCAAGGTCGGCTGTACTGAGGAAGCTGAATTCCCCGGGGTTACAGGTTTTGTAGAGTTTTTCCGGAGAGAGCTTTTCTGGAAGAGACATCGTGATCGCTCCTGTTTGGGTTGATCCTGGTCGCGGCTTTCCTTGTAAAATACAAAACCTCCACAACCGTTATAACGTTTGCGGAGGTTTCAACTACTGCATAAGGGCAATTGTTGTATCCATAGCACCGATTATGCGTTCTCCCCGTCAATGTTCATCGTCGGATGCAGATGTACCGGTGTTGCGGTTTTTTTGCGGAGACGGATGTTGAGCATTTCAACCGAAACGGAAAAGGCCATGGCAAAATAGATGTACCCCTTCGGTATCTCAAAACCGGCACCCTCGGCAAGCAGGGTGACGCCGACAAGAATAAGAAAGCTGAGTGCGAGCATCTTGATGGTCGGGTGCTCCTCGACAAAATCACTGATGGATTTTGAGGCAACCATCATAATGCCGATCGAGATCATGATGGCGATAATCATCACCTCCACATCTTTGGCGAGACCGACCGCAGTGATGACGGAGTCAAGCGAAAAAACAATGTCGATGACGGCTATCTGCAGCATGGTGACGGCAAAGCTGCCGGCTGAGGCGCGTTTTTTCTCCTCTTCCGACCCCTCAAGGCTCTGGTGGATCTCCTGGGTGCTTTTTGCCAGCAGAAAGAGACCGCCGCCGATCAGAATAAGGTCTCTGCCGGTAACATGGTGCTCAAGAACGCTGAAAAGGCCGGCAGTGAGCCCCATAACCCAGGTGATTGAGAGCAGGAGAGCTATTCTGGTCAACATGGCCAGACCAAGCCCGATAATTCTTCCCTTCTGCTGCTGGTTTTTCGGCAGCCGTCCGACTATAATCGAAATAAAGATAATGTTGTCAATGCCGAGAACAATTTCAAGCGCCGTAAGGGTTGCAAGGGCGATCCATGCTTCCGGCTGTGTGATCCATTCCATAGTTGCGTAATAAGCGTTGCAGGTGTTTGTATCATGTTTGTATCAAACCGTAATGTACCGAACAGGATTCCATCCGGCAAACAGTGTGTAGGAGAGCAGGACAGGTTCCGGTGATTTCATTACATTGTTTTCTACAGCCCCGTCATGGCGTTTTTTCTGAAAGCAGGGGTTGAACCTGGTTATCACAATCTGTTATGAGGGATTCTGTTACTGCGTTGTTGCGAACCACCTTTGAGACGAGCACCACACGCAATTTTACATGGAGGCGCTCACAACTGCTGGCGCTTGAAACCTTTCTTGTTGAACGGGAAAAAGAGATCGCTGCGGCACTCCATGCTGATTTCAGGAAGTCAGCGGCAGAGACTTTTTTGACTGAGACGGGATACCTCCGGAGTGAAATCCGCTTTGCCCTGAAGCATCTGAAATCATGGATGAAGCATCAACGGGTTGCTGTTCCGTTCCTCTATCAGCCGGCAACAGCTTATTACCGCCCCGAACCATATGGTGTTGTGCTGATCATCGGCGCATGGAACTACCCCCTGAACCTTACGCTTGCTCCGCTCATCAGCGCAATTGCTGCGGGTAACTGTGCGGTCGTAAAGCCTTCGGAACATGCGCCGTATACCTCAGCGGTCATTGCTTCAGGGGTTGGAGATTATCTTGACCGGAGTGCGCTTTGTGTTGTTGAGGGCGGGGTTGAAGAGTCCCGCACCCTGCTGGAAGAGCGGTTTGACTATATTTTTTATACCGGAAGCCGGATGACCGGCAGGGAGGTCATGCATGCGGCGGCGAAACATCTGACACCCCTGACGCTGGAACTTGGCGGGAAGTGTCCCTGTATTGTGGATGGATCGGGCGATCTCCGGGTGGCTGCGCGGCGTATTGTGTGGGCAAAGTTTTTAAATGCCGGTCAGACCTGTATTGCACCGGATTATGTTCTGGTCGAAGAACAGAAAGAGGCTGAGCTGATCAGGTATATGCATGAGGCACTTGCCGATTTTTACGGTGATGATCCCCGTTCAAGCCCTGATTTTCCCCGTATCGGAAACGCATATAATTTTTTAAGGCTTGAAAAGCTGCTTGCAGGTTCGGTGCCGTCTGCAGGAGTTTTTACCGACCATGGCGAGTGTTACATCCCGCCGACTATTTTGCAGGGGTCCTCCATGGACTCCGCGTTTATGCAGTCGGAGATTTTCGGCCCTCTTCTTCCGGTTATTGCCTATACCGGTATTGAAGAAGCATTGAGCTGCATCCGGCGAGAAAAAGCACCCCTTGCACTCTATCTGTTTTCTTCTGTCAAGAGCGTGCAGGAGAAGGTGTTGCTGCACTCCAGGTCGGGCGGAGTCTGTATTAATGATCTGCTCTTTCAGGCGAGCATGCACCATCTTCCTTTCGGCGGTCTCGGCAGCAGCGGATTTGGTGCTTATCACGGCAGGGCTGGCTTTGATACCTTCTCTTTTCAGCGGAGTATTCTGGAGCGTTCACTCAATCCTGATCCCGCTCTGCGCTATCCGCCTTACGGCAGGTTGAAGTTCAGGTTGCTTAAAATGCTTGTTACCCTTTTTCAGTAGGGGCGATGGCAGGATAATCAGCGTGCTCCTTTAAACGTAAAACCGGTTTCTTCGGAAAATTATGAAAAAAACAGCGCTTGCGCTCGGAGGTGGAGCGGTGCTCGGTGCAGCCCATGTAGGAGTACTCAGGGCCGTGAGTGAACTGGATATTCACCTCTCTATGGTCAGCGGTACCAGTATCGGTGCATTTATCGCGGCACTCTACGCTTTCGGAAAAAGCTGGGAAGAGATACGTGATATCGCCCTTGCTATCGACTGGGTTGATCTTTCGGGTCTGGCTCTTTCTCAGTTCGGTCTTCTGTCAAACAAGAAATTCGGGACGATGGTCACTGATCTGCTTGGAAAACGGGATATCAGGGATGCCCGGATTCCGCTATCAATTGTAGCTACTGATATCGGAGCGGGCAGGAAATTTGTTTTTACCGAAGGCGATGTAGCTATGGCCGTTATGGCAAGCAGTTGTATTCCGGGTGTTTTCAAGCCTGTAGATTATCACGGGGTGCTGCTTGTCGATGGGGTTCTTATGGAAAATGTTCCGGTCTCTCCGTTGATCGAAGGTGGTGCTGAATCGGTTATCTGTGTTGATCTGCTTGCTTCCCATTGCTATAAAAAGCCCGACAACATTATTGACCTGTTGCTCAATGCCTTTTACAGTACCATCATCAATACCACTGCCTTACAGATTGCAGATGCAGATTTATCGATTCTGCCGGATCTTTCGGGATTCAGCCTTCTGGATGTCAGCCAGGTGCCGGATCTCATGGATGCGGGTTACCGTGCTGCTCTGCCCGTATTGAGCGGATGGGCTGGTGAAAACCGGTAGCTCCATAGCTTGGCAAGCTCTTTGTAATGTGTTACTTTACCGGTAAAAGCAGGCGTTTTTTTAACGTTGTAACGGAGAACGGTCACTGATGAAGAGATTATATGGAATAGTGCTTGGAGTGCTTGCACTTGCCGCTACAGGCGGTACCGCCGATGCTGCCATGCCCTATGCGAGTTTTTCCGGCGGGCTTGCCATGCTGAGTTCTATTGACAGGTACTATGATTCCGGTTATGCGCTTACCGGCGCTGCCGGACTTGACCGTGGCAGATACCGGTTTGAAGCTGAGCTCGGATATCAGAAAAATGCGCTCAAAAATTCTCTTGCGGATATCTCCATGACGACCTATATGGCCAATGGCTATTATGATCTTGAGCTGCCGCTCGCACAGGTAAAACCGTTTGTAACTGCCGGTCTTGGTGTGGCAACGTTCAATGATGATAACGGAGCCGGCAAGACGGTCAGCGACAGGGTTTTTGCCTGGCAGGCAGGTGCCGGAGCAGGATTCAGTGTTTCGCCTCTGGTTAACATTGATCTCAGGTACCGGTATTTTTCAGCTTCCGATCCGCAGCTTACCGGAAACAGCCGATACAGCATCGGTAGTCATAATGTGTCGCTTGGTTTGAGAATCGGACTCTGAAAAGAGCCGACTTCGGGTGTTCATTTAGCTGGCTGAGCGGTTCAGTAAACGGGTATTGATTTTTTCAGGATTACTAAGTCTCTATCGTGGCAGGAACTTCAGTATGCCCGGGATAGTTTGAGGATCAGATTTTTTTTAGAGAGTCGAAGTACCGACCGTCTGGAGCAGTACGCAAATCCGGCTTTTTTCTGTTTGAGTTGAAAGGCCGGTGTTTTGTAGTGAACCGCTAAAAAAAGTGAGGTTGCCATGCCTATCCGCAAATTGAGGGAGTTCCTTGACAGTCATGCTGTCCGGTATTTTGTGCTCAGCCACTCTCCGGCTTATACAGCACAGGAAATCGCAGCGGCGGCTCATGTTCCGGGAAAAGAGCTTGCCAAAACGGTCATGGTCAGCATAAACGGCACCATGGCTATGGTCGTACTGCCTGCTTCACGTCAGCTTGATTTCGAGCGTTTACGGGAAGTGACAGGAACGCGGGATGTTGAGCTCGCAGGAGAGCGGGAGTTTGCCGGCCTGTTTCCCGAATGCGAAATTGGAGCCATGCCGCCCTTTGGCAATCTCTATGGCATGGACGTCTATGTTGCAGAAGAACTTGAGGAGGATGATGAAATCGCTTTCAATGCCGGCTCGCATAATGAGCTTTTGCGGCTCTCCTATGAAGATTACCGACGGCTGGTTCATCCTGAAGTTGCACGGCTTGCTCTCGATGTAAAGTGAATGAGCGGTCAAACTGGATTTTTCAGCAGGAAATGTTACCTTCCTTGATGTCAGCCTGAGGCTCGGGAAAAGGTTGTCATGATATCGTTGTCATGACAATTGCATTGCTCTATAGTTGTTTTGTTTCTCCCTTTATGAAGATTGCCTTATACTCGGGAACCTATGTCAAGGACAAGGATGGTGCTGTAAAATCGATCTATCAGCTTGTGGCTTCATTCAGGAAAAACGGCCATGAGCTTACCGTCTGGTCTCCTGATGTATCGAACCGGGATAATCATAATGGATTGACGGTTCACAAAATGCCGGCGGTACCCCTTCCGCTCTATCCTGACTACAAAATCGGGTTTTTCAATGCGGAAACAATGCGGCAGCTTGACGAGTTTGCGCCTGATATTGTTCACATCTCGACACCGGATATTATCGGCAGAGCCTTTCTTCTCTATGCCCGAAAAAGATCATTGCCGGTGGCATCAGCCTTTCATACCGATTTCCCCTCTTATCTCAGCTATTACCATCTTGGATTTGCCGAAAAATATGCATGGAAATATCTGACATGGTTTTACAACAACTGTGATGTGGTTCTTGCTCCTAACGAGAGTGTCCGGCGAAAACTTCTTGACAAAGATATCAACAATGTCGAAATCTGGTCGAGGGGTATAGACCGGGAGCTTTTTGATCCATTGCGCCGTTCCGAAAAACTTCGTGAAGCGTGGGATGCATCCGGCAAGAGTGTTATTGTCTATGCAGGAAGATTTGTGCTTTACAAGGATATAGAGGTTGTTATGCGGGTTTATGACCGGTTTATGGAGTCGGGCTTTGCCAGGAGTGTCAAGTTTGTGCTTATCGGGTCCGGCCCTGCTGAAGAGGAGATGAGAGAAAGAATGCCGGACGCAATTTTTACCGGTTATCTTACCGGAGTTGCACTTCCGGAGGCTTATGCAAGCGGTGATATCTTTTTTTTCCCTTCAACCACGGAGGCATTTTGCAATGTTGCCCTCGAGGCGCTCGCCTCCGGACTTCCGGCAGTTGTCTCTGATGGCGGCGGGTGCAGGAATATTATTGACAGATCGGGAGGGGGAGTTGTTGCCCGTGCCGGTGATGTTGAGGATTTCTTTACAAAATGCCGTGAGTTGCACGAGCATTCAGGGCTGCACAGCGAGTTGAGGTCCCTCGGGCTTGCCTATGCCGAAGCGCAATCATGGTCTGCCGTTAACGGTGTTGTTATTGACCACTACAGCAAACTGGTCAGGCAGTCAACCGCTCCTGCAGGGTTGTAGCAGCGGAGGTTCTGCCGGGATCGGGTTACGTTACTCCATTTCGGCGATGTGTTTCCGGAAGGTGTTGACAACCTGAACCTCCCTTCAATTTTATGGTGGAGAAGTGCATGTGGTACCATGCCGACCAACTGTTATTGACACTTCCATATGGTCATGAAGAAGCCCCTCTATCATGAGCTTCAGAAGCGCATTGATGAGCTCGAACGCGAGTTGCGGAAACGATGCGAGACAGAGCAGGAGCTGATTGAAAATCAGGCAGCTCTCCGCCATCAGAACAGTACGCTCATACGCCAGTCCGTAGAGTTTTTTGATGTTCAACACTGCCTTGAGGAGAAGAGTATCGAACGAGAGCTTTCCTGTGAGCGGATAGAGGAGGCGTTCGGTTCGCTCAGGGAGAGTGAAAATACCCTTGCATCCGTGCTTGTTAACAGCCCTGATACCATTATTGCTGTTGATCGTGATTACCGGATCATCTATGTAAACCGTTCCATGCCATGTTTTCATGGTACACTCACGGTTGGTGCAAATCTTTCTGATCATATTATCGGGCCCTGTCGGGAGGAGTATCTCCAGACTCTCGACACGGTATTTGAAACTGGCCGTCTCAGGGTGATCGAGTCCGGATTTATCCACTCCGGCAATGACGCTACTATCGAGGTTGAGTCCAGATTTGCACCCTGCTTCCAGGGTGAAAAGGTCGGTTTTGTGGTTATTCTTGCTTCTGATATTTCGGAACGCAAGCAGATGGAGCTCGACCTTAAGCACTCGCTTCATGATCTTGAACGGTTCAACCGTCTTATGGTCGGTCGTGAGCTGCGTAATATTGAGATGAAAGCAGAACTCGAAAAACTTCGTGCGGGCAGAAGCAGGGAGGAGGAGAGCCGTATGGATACAGACGGGATGGTTTCAGAGGATAAGGTGGAGGATTTTACTCTTGAAGATCATCTGCTGGCTATTGAGAAAGCCGGGCTTTTCGATTTTCTTGACATTGGCAGTGACGAGACTTCCCGTGAGAGCGATCTTATCTACCGAAAACATCAGAGAACCGCACTGTTGAATCTTATTGAGGATGCCAACCAGGCTCGAAAAGAACTTATCGAAACCAATCGGAAGCTTGAGGAGTCAATGCGGTTGACAGAGGAGAGGGCAAGAAATGCAGAAGCGGCCAATGCGGCCAAAAGTCAGTTTCTTGCCAATATGAGTCATGAAATCCGCACGCCGATGAATGGCGTTATCGGTATGGCTGATCTCCTGCTTGAAACCCGACTCTCGACCGACCAGAGGAACTATGTTGAGATCATTAACGGAAGCGGTCGCAATCTTCTTAAAATCATCAATGATATTCTTGATTTTTCAAAAATTGAGGCGCGCATGCTTCAGCTCGATACCATCGATTTTGACCTGTTCGATCTTCTGGAAGAGATCTGTGGTGTTCTGGGACTTGAAGCCAGAGCCAAAGGTCTTGAGCTTTTGCTGATCACCGGATTGGATCTCCCGTTTTCACTGAAAGGGGATCCTGCAAGAATTCGCCAGATTCTTGTCAATCTTATCGGTAATGCGCTCAGATTTACTCCGGAGGGCGGGGAGGTTGTGCTGAAGGTGATGATGCAGAAGCAAACCGATCGAAATGCGGTTATCCGATTCAATGTCCGTGACACCGGGATAGGAATTTCGGCAGACAAGCTCCAGAAAATTTTTGAGCCTTTTACCCAGGCAGATGGTTCAAACATAAGAAAATTCGGAGGAACCGGTTTGGGTCTTTCAATTTCAAATGATCTTGTCCTGAAGATGGGAGGCGGGGGCATTCATGTGGAAAGTGCGCCCGGAAGTGGAGCCTCATTCTGGTTTGATGTAAGTCTGGAAAAGCAACCTCTGCAGAAGGAGCACAGCCTCCCCGGAAAAGAGCGCTTGCAGGGCAAGGGAGTAGTGGTAATAAGCCCGTCCCCCTTTTTGAGAACCATGCTTGTGTCGCTTCTGGATTCATGGGGCGCTCTCTCTTCTCAAGCCGATGATCGGGAAGCGGCCCGGAATGTATTGGAACAGGCGGCAAAATCCCCCTCACCATGCGGGGTCATTCTGCTTGATGTACAGTTTATTAAAAAGGAAGCTGCAGCTCTCAATGCCCTGCTTGAAGCCATGCCGTTTGCAGCAGAGGGTATTCGCGTCATTCTTCTGGTGCCGATCGGCTCTCAGGAGGAGATGAAAAAACAGTTTGGTGACCGGATTTTCAGGTTTCTTCAGAAACCGGTCAGGCGCAGGGAGCTTTGCAGAATGGTGGCTGAAGCATTTGATATCGAAAGGGAGGCAATTGTGGAACCGGAATATGAAAGCAAAGTTTCTTCAGGTGGGGCTGTGACTCCGGAGCAGCTTCCCCTGCATGTTCTTCTGGCTGAAGACAGTGTTGTCAATCAGAAAGTAGCTCTTTCCATGCTCGGTAAACTCGGCTGTTTTCCCGATGTTGCCGCCAATGGCAGGGAGGCAATTGATGCCATGCGTCAAAAGAGATATGATCTGGTGTTTATGGATTGCCAGATGCCTGAAATTGATGGTTATGAGGTTACCCGCCGTATTCGCAAGGATCACACCCTGCTCAGTTCTCCGGATATTCCTGTTGTGGCCATGACCGCAAATGCCATGAAAGGAGACCGGGAGAAGTGCGTTGAAGCGGGTATGGATGACTTTATGGCAAAGCCTCTGAAAAAATCCGATTTCCAGGCGATTCTCGAATGCTATTTTCCCGGTTTGTTTGTCCGGGAGAGTCCAAAGGAGGATGGTGCGGATGCACTTTCAACCGATGATGTCTTTCTGATCGATGATGTTCTTTTCCGCCTTCAGAATGACCGGGAGATTATCCTTATTATCATTGGCCAGTTTCTTCTTGAAGCTGCTCTTCAGATTACAGAGCTTCAGGCAGCTGCGGCAGAGCATGACACCGAGAGAGTCCGTATCCTTTCGCATACGATTAAATGTGCCGCAGCAACTGTTGGAGGTCAGGAGCTGAGCAGGAGTGCCGCTATAATAGAGCAGGGGGCCAGGTCGGGAGATTTAACCGGTATTGATGAACTCCTTCGGGATTTAAATGCAAGTTACCTGCGTTTTAAAGAGAGAGTAGAGGCTTCCGGGTGGTGCGAGGCGGGTGGCGGTTAAGGAGCTGTTTGAAATAATGATGATCTGGAATTATGAAGGCAGGAGTTATCGGTCTCGGGAAAATGGGGTTCAATATGACCCAGCATCTTCTTCAGTGCGGTCATGAGCTTATTGTCTATGATCTTGCTGATGAAGCGGTTCTCGCTCTGGCTTTAAAAGGTGCTGTTGCAGCAGGTTCTGTTGAGGAGCTCGCCGGTATGCTTGCTTCTCCACGACTCATCTGGCTTATGGTACCGGCCGGTGTGCCTGTCGATACGACCATAGAGCGGCTTGTGCCCCTGCTTGAGCAGGGTGATATTGTTGTTGACGGAGGCAATTCTCTTTATGTCGATTCCGTAAAGCGGGCGGAATATCTGGGTGGGCATGGCATTCATTTTCTTGATGCAGGTACCAGTGGCGGGCTTGAAGGAGCGCTGAACGGTGCATGTGTTATGGTCGGTGGTGACAGGGGAGCTTATGAGTTTATCGCGCCGCTGCTTAAAGATCTCTGCGTTGAAAACGGTTACGGCTATATGGGCAGCTCCGGCTCCGGCCACTTTGCCAAGATGGTGCATAACGGTATTGAGTATGGTATGATGCAGGCTATGGGTGAAGGGTTCGATCTGCTTGCGTCAAGCAGTTATGACTATGATCTTCATGAGGTATCAAAAGTGTGGGCGAATGGTTCGGTTATCCGGGGCTGGCTGATGGATCTGGTAGTCCGTGCTTTTCAGAAGGATCCCGCTCTTGACACGCTCAGCGGAAGGATTGCCGATTCCGGTGAGGGGCGCTGGACTGTTGAAGCTGCTCTGGAGCATGAAGTCGCTATTCCGGTGATTGCAGCCTCACTTTTCAGCCGTTTCCGCTCCCGCTCTGACGATAATCTTTCCGACAGGGTTGTGGCCGCACTGCGCCATGAGTTTGGCGGCCACAGCTCTTCCGCCAAGTCATAAAGGAGTTCTCATGCAGGCAAAACCCGATAATTTTACCCTTGTTATTTTCGGAGCAAACAGTGATCTGGCTGCCCGCAAACTCTTTCCCTCGATTTGTGAACTGGCTCTTTGGGGAGAGATGCCGGTGGAGTTTCGCATTATCGGGGTCGGCAGGGCAGAGCTTTCTCATGAGAAGTTTCGTTCCCTTGTGCATGAAAAGCTTGTACGATTCTCGCCCGAAACCCTTCAGGATGAGGCCGACTTTCTGAAGATCAGCCGAAAGCTCTTTTATATCAGAGTCGATCTTGAGGATGTTGCCGGTTATCATGCTCTGCACAATGAGCTGATGGATGTATCCGGAGAGAGGGGTATCTGCACGAATCTTCTTTTCTATCTCGCAACCCCCCCCGCTCTGGCCCCGGTTATTGTGCGGAACCTTGAAAGTGCCGGACTTGGAGAGAAAACGGTTTTCTGTGGCGGATGGCGCAAAATAATTGTTGAAAAACCCTATGGCCGGAACCTGCAGACGGCGCGGGAACTGAACCATGTGATTGGTGAGGTGTTCAGCGAAGAGCGGGTGTTCCGTATTGATCACTACCTCGGCAAGGAGACGGTACAGAATATCATGGTCTTTCGTTTTTCCAACGGGATTTTTGAGCCCTTATGGAACCGCCACTACATAGCCAATGTATCCATTACCATTGCGGAGGAGTTCGGTATCCGTGACCGGGGCTCTTTTTATGAAGAGACCGGGCTTTTGCGCGATATCATGCAGAATCATGCCCTTCAGCTGCTTGCCGCTGTAGCCATGGAGCCGCCTGTTGATTTTTCTGCTGATGCTGTGCGCGATGAAAAAGCCAAGGTACTTCGTTCGATCCGTCATTTTTCGTCTGACAGTGCTGAAACATCAGTTGTTCTCGGTCAGTATGAAGGCTATCGCAGTGAAAAAAATGTTGCTGCCGGTTCGAAGGTTGAGACTTTTGCTGCGGTAAAGTTTTTAATTGACAACTGGCGATGGAAAGATGTCCCGTTTTTTGTAAAGGCAGGCAAGAACCTTGCTGAAACGGTGACCGAGATCGTTATTACCTTCAAGTGCCCTCCCCAAAACTTTTTCGGTATGGCCGATAGCTGCAGCTATACGGCCAATCAGGTGATTCTGCGGATTCAGCCCGAAGAGACCATCGCACTGCGATTTGGAGCAAAACGCCCCGGAGAAGAGGTGATCACTGATCCCGTTTATATGAAATTCGATTACAGAACCTCTTTTTCCGATTCAGGTTTAACGCCTTATCACCGATTGCTGCTTGATGCCATGGCAGGTGAGCAGATGAACTTTATCCGTCAGGACAGTGTCGAATACTCGTGGGCTATTATAGACTCCATACGGGAGGCAATCGGCGGTGAGGAACCTTCCTTATACCCTGTTCACTCGGGTGGACCTGATGCAGCGCAGCGAATCTATGGCTGAGTGGTAAACCAGAAGAGTCGCCCGTTGACGGGGGAGACGAGGGATGCCGGCAGTTCGCACTCCTCTTTGCGATATATTTTTTCCGCCAGCCGGGCTTTTGCTTTGCCGGAAGTGAAAAAGAGTACATTCCGGGCATGGTTGATCAGCGGGAGGGTTATGGTGATTCGCTTTCCCGGAGGGTTTCCATTCGGTGCATCCACGGCTACGGCCAAACGCGTTGATTCCTGAAGTGCCTGAATGTTGTCGGCAAAGAGTGATGCGGTATGGCCATCCTCGCCGAGGCCGAGCAGGAGAAGATCAAAAGCCGGAATATTCTCCGGTGTATGAGGATGACCGGGGGTTGAAAAGAAGGAGCGGATTGTGGTTTCATATGCTTCTGCAGCCCGTCCGGCATCAGCCTGCTCTGCAGGTATTCTGAAGAGATGGTCAACAGGAAGAGGGGTATCAAGAAGCAGTGTCTCCTCCGCCATTCTGTAGTTGCTCTCCGGATCACCGGGAGGTACGCATCGTTCATCCCCCCAGAAGAGCCAGGTCTGCTGCCAGGGCATATGTATGAGTTTCCCTTTCTGCCTGCTTTGTCCGGGTTCCGGCAGCCGGAGGCCGTAATGCTCAAGGTGTCCCCTCGCTATACCCCCGGCCAATTGGCGGTAGAGCGGACGGGGAGAGTTGCCGCCTGCAAGCACAAGAGAGAATCTCCCTCGATCAGCAATTGATCGGTAAGCTTCGGTGATGATGAGCGCTGCGGCATGTTCCGTCATTGCCGCTACACTTCCGCTGTAAAAACTCTTCTCTCTCTTTTGGTTGTTCATCTGTTTCCATTTCCATTGATCAGTTTCCTTACTGTTTCTGCGGCATGATCAGCGGTGAACCCGAACTCCTTGAGCGTAATGGTTCCGGGGGCTGATGCTCCGAAATGATCTATACCGATGATTTTTCCTCTCTCTGTGGCATACTTGTGCCATCCGAAAGGTGATGCGGCTTCAATGACAACTCTGTTGGTTATTTCCGGTGGCAGTACTGCGTTTCTGTATGTCTCCGGCTGAAGGTCAAAAAGCCCTGTTGATGGCATCGAGACTACCCGGACAGGTATGCCTTCCGATGCAAGCAGTCGCTGCGCATCAAGGGCGATATGCACTTCCGCTCCGGTTGCGATGAGTATGGCTGCTTGTTCAGGTGAGGGTGATTCCGGATGCCAGTCAGAGAGGATGTATCCCCCTTTCGGAACTCCTGCAGTGACAGGAAAACGGGTTTCGTCAAGTACCGGCAGCGGTTGCCGTGAGAGAATGAGAGCAACAGGAGCTCTGGCTGTGAGCGCCTCTTTCCATGCGGCTTTTGTTTCATTGGCATCGGCCGGGCGCAGCACTGTAAAGCCGGGCAGTGCCCTCAGCATGGCGAGCTGCTCAATCGGCTGGTGTGTTGGCCCGTCCTCACCGAGAGCAATGCTGTCGTGCGTGAAGAGAAAGATGGAGTGAACCTTCATCAGTGCCGCAAGTCGAAGGGCGGGTTTCATATAGTCCGCAAAGACGAGAAAGGTTGCACCGTACGGAATGATGATGCCCGACAGGGCCATGCCGTTGATAATTGCCCCCATGGCATGCTCCCTGACGCCGAAATGGAGGTTGGCACCGTTCGGAGTTTCAGAGCTGAAGTCAAGAGTATCCTTGAGCAGGGTACCGCAGGAGGGGGCCAGATCGGCAGAACCTCCGGCAAGGAAAAGGATTTTTCCGGCGAGTTTTTCGAGAATCTTTTTTGATGCCTGACGGGTTGCCAATCCGGCAGATGAGTCGAATTCCGGCATCAGCTCTCTCCACCCCTCCGGCATTCGCCGGGCAAGCCGTTCTTCAAGCGCACCCCATAAATCCGGAAAAGTCTGCTGATACTCGTGCTGCAACTCCATCCACTCTTTTTCCAGAATACGCCCCTTCGTTTTTACCTGGTCAAACTCGTTCTGAACCTCGGGCGGAACATAAAAGGATTTTTCTTCCGGGAACCCGAACACTTTTTTCAGCAGTTTCTCCTCTTCCTCACCGAGTGGCTCGCCATGAGCGGCGGCACTGTCCTGCCTGTTAGGGCTTCCAAAACCGATATTGGTTTTTGCAATGAGGAGTGATGGGCGGTCGGTTATATTTTTTGAGCGGATCAGGGCCTCTTCTATAGCCTCAGGATTGTTGCCGTCAAGATGCTCAACATGCCAGCCGTAAGCATGGTAACGTTCCCCGACATTTTCTGTAAAGGCGAGTCTGGTTGAGCCTTCAATGGAGATGCTGTTGCTGTCGTAGAGGCAGATCAGCTTGCCGAGTTTCAGATGACCGGCCAGAGAGGAGGCTTCGCTGCTTATTCCCTCCATCAGGTCGCCATCACTGCAGATGACATAGGTGCAGTAGTCAATCAGTTTAAGCTTTTCGCGGTTCAGAAGCGCGGCAGTATGTCGTTCAGCGATGGCCATGCCTACCGCAGTGGCAACTCCTTGCCCGAGGGGACCTGTTGTGGTTTCAACGCCCGGAGTATGGCCATACTCGGGATGGCCGGGGGTTTTACTCCCCCACTGGCGGAAGGCTTTGAGATCATCCAGACTCAGTTCATAGCCGCTCAAATGGAGCAGTGCATAGAGGAGGGCTGAACCGTGTCCGGCTGAAAGGACAAAGCGGTCCCGGTTCAGCCAGCGGGGGTTGGCTGGATTGTGAATCAGAATTCGGGTAAAGAGCACGCAGGCCATAGGCGCAGCTCCGAGAGGCATCCCGGGGTGACCCGATTTTGCTCTTTCCACCATGTCAACGGCAAGCACTCTTACCGTATTGATGGTTTTCATGTCAACTGGACGGTTATGCATGCATGAACGGTTCAGGTTTGCTTGTGCCTGAAAGTAACAACCTCGATGAGATAAACCGCATGAAGCCATCCAAAGGTTCCGTTGTCAGAATTCCGGCTTGCTTCTCTGTGGCAGTTGCGTAACTTCTCTTATCGTTTTCCGATAACCCGGATTCATGCAAACGAATCGTTATGGCTCTTTTCGATGGCTATGGTGTTCTGGTCGGCACCCTCTACAATTATTATTGTGATCATCCTTTCAGCAGGCGAAAATACTACCACTGTAATCTGAAAGTGCAGGCCGGAAAAAGAGTTTTTCGTTGTCCGGTAGATCTTGACAGTAAAAGGGATGCTCACGGG
This sequence comes from Chlorobium sp. KB01, assembly GCF_001975465.1. Taxonomy (NCBI): domain Bacteria; kingdom Pseudomonadati; phylum Chlorobiota; class Chlorobiia; order Chlorobiales; family Chlorobiaceae; genus Chlorobium; species Chlorobium sp. KB01. Next base: position 2,700 of record NZ_MPJE01000066.1, on the reverse strand, counting down.
ATGCAATGGCGGGTGATAGAGCTTCTTCCCGAGGCTTTTCACGCTCTCCTTCGCCTGCAGGATGGATGGCACCCTCTTGATTCAGAGCCGGGTTCCGGTGCCCTGGATTACTATCGCACTCCGGAACTTCAGCCAACATGTAGCTCTGTTTCGGCTAACCATGTGTCTGGATCCATCGAAAAGAGTCCGGAACCGGAATCCCCTCTCTGTGAAGCCTGGAAATACGGGACGGGTTTTGCGGCATTCAGGGATCTTGAACTCCTGCTTATGCACTCCCGGAAGCTCTTCATATTCGGTGAGCCCTTCCGGACCGGAAACGGAGTTCACAACATTCATCAGAATCAGGGTGATCCACCTCAAAGTCAATGGTATGCAGAAAACGGAATCTGGCAGGATGGAGCCGTTGTTGTTCTTCGCCGCGATCATACCCTTGCCGCCTTTTTATGCAAATTCAACACCCAAAGCTTTTTTCCTTCCCCCTCAACAGCCCCTGAGTCACTTGCTCTTCACTCTCATGCTCTTTAGCTGCGAATATATACCTGTATCTATATAGTTACTCTTTCTGCATCATTTTCTGATCATCGGGATGAACTTGCTGTTTATTACGATGTCTCTGTACCCACTTTTTCAATTCCACCCGATTTTATCCGCTGTCGAGTCTTGCAGTGATACACTTTCTTTTGAAACACCTGTGTATCAAACTGATACGATTTTGCTCCTTTTTACCGGGGTAAACAGGACTGAATCGGTTTGGTATAGTAGTTGCTTGATATTGTTGTGCCGGCCTGTTATATGTTTTTCGAGTGGCTGGTATTTGTATGGTTTATTTTGACGCGAAATGTCTGTTACGAAAATTCGCGTAATAGAATTTTTTAATCGAGAATAAAGCGATTTGATCTGTTTGAAATATTTTATTCGTGCTATTGTGAAATTATAATCCTTTAAAAAATAAAAGGATAGGCGTCTTTTTTAGGCGGTTGACAGATAAGATTTCAAATAGGCAGAGCAAAAAAATGACAGAGTTATTGTCGTGAAAAGTTCGGATTCGGATCGTGTTAATAAGCGTTAATGTATAGCTGTTTTGTGTGTATTTATTATGGTTTGATGTGTGGTGATATATATAAAATATAGTCATGTATAGGTCATTTATATAATCGCCTGATGAGTTTAACTATGATTTTGCCCTGTGAGGCCAATTGATTCAGTTTTTTTATACCAATCACATAATCTTTTGTAAAACAGAAAGGAGCATATTATGAGTGCCGCCAACAATTCCTACAGTTCGAGTGTCACAACTCTTGAAGACACTTCCCTTATTCTGAAAATTTCCGACTTCATTAAGAACTATAATCCTGTTGCGAGTGATCCGCTCAGAGTTCAGATAACGACTCCTGAGAGTAACGGATCATTGCAATATTTCAACGGGACAGGCTGGGTGGATGTTGCGGCAAAACAGGTGATTTCGGCTGCTGATATTGCCGCAGGTAAATTGATGTTCGTTCCGGACAAGGATGAAAACGGGAAGGATTACACCTCCATCGGCTTTAAAGTTCTGAATGCAAGGGGTGAAACGGGTTCAGCCAGCAGCCTGAAGATCAATGTGACCGCGGTGAATGATGCTGCTGTTATTTCGGGTACAAGTACCGGTCTTATCACCGAAGACAGCGGTAGTTATGGTGTTAACGGGAAGCTGGGTGCGAGTGATATTGACAGTGCAGCCACCTTTGTTGCACAGAACTCGGTGAAGGGCGAATACGGACAGTTCAGTATCAGTAAAGATGGTTCGTGGAGCTACACTGCGGACAATGCCAAACTTCAGGAACTTGGAGGAGGCAAGGCGAACGCAACTGAAACCTTTACGGTTAACACTGCTGACGGTACTACCAAAGAGATCGTGGTGACGTTACAGGGGGTTGATGATTCGCCGAAAAGCTCCAGGAACGAAAACAACAGGGATCGGGATAACGATGATTCGCATAAAGGTGAGGGTGATCATCACGATAACGACGATTCCCATCATGGTGAAGATGATCATCATGAAAGCGATGAGCATGAAGAGGCAGAGCATAACCAGGGTGGTGCTGTCAACCATGCACCAACGGTGGCAGGTGCGCTGCTCTCTACGGCAGCAGAAGGTACAGCATCCTACACCCTGAACCTGCTAAGCGGTGCGAGTGATGTCGACACGGCTGATACGCTGAGCGTCGGAAGCATCGTTACCTACAGCGTTGATAGTGCATTGGCCATCAGCACTCCTCCGGCCGGAGTAAGTTTGAGCGGCAGCACGCTGACTGTTGATCCTGCCAACGAAGCCTTCAACCACCTTGCGGTTGGTCAATCAATGACCATTCTTGTAAGCTACAGTGTCATTGATACAAAAGGAGCCTCGGTTACACAGACAGAGACGATCACCGTAACCGGAACGAATGATGGACCGGTCGCCGCACTATCGACAAACTCCGCAATAGAAGGCAGTGCAGTGGTGACGGGTTATGTTACCTCAACGGATGCCGATACCCTGCATACAGCAGCCTACTCACAGGATGCAGCAGTAGCCGGTCTCACGATTAATGCAGATGGCAGCTACAGCTTCGATCCATCCAACGCAGCCTATCAGTCGCTTGCCGCAGGTGAGACGAAGGATCTTGTAGCAACCTACACGGTAACGGATGACCAGGGAGCGACAAGCAGCAGCACACT
>NZ_MPJE01000065.1:0-11283 GCF_001975465.1 Chlorobium sp. KB01 | reverse complement strand
GAGCAGAACGTTTTGAAACGGCTCAATGGAGGTTAACAAACCCTGATTCGCTGATAAGGCGTTTACCCTCTTCGGTTTTGGCCAGGTCGATGAACTGCTTGACAGCGCCGGTCGGCTGACCGTTGGTGTACATGAAGAGCGGGCGGTGAATCGGGTAGGTGCCGTTTTTAACCGTGCGGACATCGGCATCAACACCGTCAACCAGCACTGCTTTTACCGAACTGTCTACAAAACCCATTCCGATATAACTGATTGCCGCCGGAGTGGAAGCAACACGGCTCTTGATTGAACCGTTGCTCGACTGGGTTTCTGCTCTCTTGGAGATCGGGTTCTCCTTGCCCATCACCAGCTCCTTGAACGAGTCAGCCGTACCGCTGTTTGATTCACGCTGGATAATGACGATTGCGGCATTAGGTCCGCCAACCTGGTTCCAGTTGGTGTATTTGCCCATGTAGATTCCGCGGATCTGTGCTTTTGAGAGCGCATTGACGCGGTTGCTCGGATGAACGACAATCGACAGACCGTCAAGGGCAATAACATGTTCAACCGGGTTGACACCTTTGGCTTTTGCTGCGGCAATCTCCTTGTCTTTCATCTCCCTTGACATGGTTGCGATGTCACAGGTTTTGTTGATCAGGCTTTTTGCCCCGTTGCCTGAACCGGATTCGCTCACCACAACCTGTATACCGGTGGTTTTGGTATAGTAGCCGGCAAATGCCTTGGCGATCGGTCCAACCGTGGTCGAACCATCAATAACAATTTTGCCTGCGGCATATGCGCTGCCTGACGTTGTCAAACCAAATACGGCTGCGGTTAAAAGAAGTTTTCTGAAGAGTTTCATGGTTTTGATGGTATTTGAAATTAAGAGTAGAAAACGTTATCTGTTTTGGCGCTCTCGTTTGCCGGCTATAAAAGCCCCCCTGTTGGAGAGCAGGGGGACACAATCATAACACACAACAGAAAGAACACAACACACACACGGTTTAGAACTTGACGACAACATCGGCCATGAGCAGATGATTGGTAATGTTGGCTACATCAATCGTCTTGAAATTGAAGTAGTTGGCTCCAACCGTCAGGTTCTGCACGAGATGGAAGACACCGCCGATTTTATAGCCGTGCAGATTGGTTGCCGCTCCGGCATTCCGGTCTGAATCGGTCAGAATCGTAAGGGCATCGCGCTCGATTCTGATATAGTCGGCATTGACTGACCACTGCCCGACCTGTTTGGCATCACCGATCTTGATCTCGGCAAGGTAACTGTCCCGCTTTGCATCATCGATCCCGGAGGCATCAGCTTTTTTTGCCATATTGCGGGCATACTGACCGGTAATCTTCCACGGCAGCTTTTCCGTGATCTGGCCGCCGACGGTACCGAACAGCTCGGCTATATTGAAATCCTTTTCGGAATAGTCGTATGCCGGAGAGTAGGTGGTTGTGTTGACTACATTGAAATTCGCATAGTTGTAGTAACCGGCTCCTACTTGATAACTCACCTCGCTGATCTCACCTTTATATGCAGCCTGGCCAGCCAGAATAAAGGCATCCTTTTCATTGACCGCCGTTCTGGATGAACGCTCGTTAAGCGGGAAGTAGCCGACAACTGCCGTCAGGCCATCCTTCTCCTTGCCGTCACTCTCCTTGCCATACTGGAGCGTTAACCCTTCAAAGGTAAGATCGCTGTCCCATACCAGATCGTTGACCACGACCAGATCACTGGCAACAGCCCGTTTACCGAGAATGATATTGGCTGCTCCATTAATGCCGTAAGCCATCGGATGGTAGTCGATGAAGTATTCGTTCAGGTAGACCGGATCGGCAAGAAACTGATCATCAAGGGTCTCGTTTCGGGATGTTGTTTCCGTAAGACTTCCGGTCGAGAGTTGAATGCCGCCGGAAAGCTCTTCATTGATCCACGGATAGACGCCAAGACGGACACGGCTGCGGTGGCGGTCGCGACTGTGTTCTCCGGTAGCGCCATCGGTGTGGCGAAGATCGGACTGATAACGGTAACGCAGATCGCCTTTCCATGTCAGGTCAACAGCCTCGGCGTTACTGAATCCGAGGGCCGCTGCAAGACCGACCATCATTGCTATTTTTTTCATGCTCGTTCGGGTTGGTTGATGTTGTGAGTACACAAAACTTTTTTCGCATCATTTTTGCTCTCCAAACATACCATTAGTAGTGTTAAGGAATTGTTACACCACTGTGACAAGATTGAAAACAATACCATGCCATTATTAAAGGTGTAAATCGGTAACAATGACAGCACCGTGGAACCGTTTATCCGGAAACACAACCCGACCCTTGGAATTGATGACAAGATGGGGATAACCCGACTGCTCAAGCAGGAGCAAAAGCTTTGCGAAATCTTTTTTCCCGGCTGGCCTGATTATGATGTCAGCCAGAACGTCTACTTTTTTGACATCATGCTCTTTCAGCTCCTCCTGCAAAAAGAACTCCCCTTTTATCGCCGATTTCAATTCGTCCAGACGAAGCATGATATCTCCTGTCTTCTGTTATGAAGAGGCCTCAAGTTATTGATAGAGCACCTTACAGCGTGATAGGTTGTCTTCAGGATATGGTTGTCCGTGCCAGAGATGCCTCGCGCTCGAAAATCACTTTCAACCCATCTGTCAACTCCTGATAAATCCGACTTTTGCTGTCTTTGACCCGGCTATAAAGCTTCAGAATATCAAGCGTGAGAATAATACGGGTGGAACTGCAGTTCAATTCACCAAAAAGATGCTTTCCGACTACCTCAAAGCCGAGCACTCTGGTATGAAAGTTAAGGGGTGAATGTATTTCGCCCTCGAAAACATCGGTAATGAAATGGGTGTAATCACGTTCCAGTACCTCGGCAACAGCAGCTTTCATCAGACGAAGTGCCACCCTGGGATTTCTGCGAAACTCCTCAAGAATCATAAATCTGCCAATCTCGACATATCTCCCTGCCTTTTTCAGCACGTCGATGTTTATACCCGGCATAAATTTCACATCGTACTCTTCCGGGAGATCAAAAGAGGGGTCATAAAGCAAACGAATAACACCTGCAGACCGACCATTAATTCTGGCCAGAAACCATGAAAACTCCCTGTTCCCGGAAAGTTCATCCGGAATCTGGTTTTGAGCAGTGCTGATCCAGTTTTTTTCATCACAAAAGACCTGCTTGACTACGTCGAGCGCACAGGCTCGATCATGGACACTTTCAATCCTGCTTACGATTACACTGGACATAGGCTCTCCTTTGGATTAAGGGTTGCTTCATGCTGAGAGAACTGCTTTGAGGGAGAGGGTGAGCTGTATCGCTTGCCGGATAGTTCAGACAAAGCGAGCATAATCTCATGGGTAACATCAGCAGCAAAACGGTGCAATTCAACTTGCCCGGTAATAGCACTGGATTCATCCTTGATAATAGTCCGGTAAGCTTCGGACTGTTGAGCAAAATAAAGAGGAGCTCCAATCCTGATGATGGTTCTGCCGAGAATGGGAATTTTTCCTTTTGTTCTCCTGCTCTTGAAGTCAATTCCGACAGGTATTACGGGTGCTCCTGATTTCAAGGCGATATGACCAATACCGGGCTTGCCTTTGACAAGAGTTTCCGGATTCCTGTTGCGCTTCCCTTCAGGAAAAATCCCGATGCTCTGTCCGGCAAAGAGCTTCAGAGTGCAGCGCTCCACGGTGTCACCGGCAGAGATCGACGAACGTTTCGCTTCAATCCAGGAAATGGTTGAGCGTTTGCTGTAAACATAGACCGGATCGATCAAGTTCATCAGGGTGCCCAGCAGAGGAATTTTACCATACATCCAGTCAATGACGAAACTGATGGTTCGACCGCCAAGATGGTAGAAAAGAAAAACAGGCACCATAAGGGCCTCAAGCGAATTATTATGGTTAAAGGCATAGATACATGCGCCTTCTGCACGGGGTAGATTCTCAATACCCGAAGAGCTGGTTAGCAGGAAATTGGGCAGCATAAGTGCTCTCAAAAGCAATGCCCTCCCTCGCGGTAATAATGGCAGCGGCTTGAGGAGCTGTTCCCTGTTTACGTTCATGGTCTTTGCGTTGGCATTCCATCACCCTGAAAACAGATTATCGGCTTCTTGAATACAAGAAAACAAATTAGTGTTGGGGAATAGTTACGATCATGCAACGATTCTGTGAAATCGCAGTACAAGGGACTCTTCATGTACTATCATGCGGGGAAAAAGGGGAAGCCAATGGAACTGCTGCAAAATACGGTCATCCTGCTGACCGGCTTTCTTCTTTCGGAGATGCTTGTATCGACAGGAACTCATCAAAGAGTTATCGATTATCTTCTCGGGCGCTCCGGCAATAACCTGAACGCTCTTTTAACGGCAGTGCTTCTGCTCTCCTATACACTCTCTATCTTTATCTCCCATACGATTGTAGTCATCTCGATGATTCCTGTCATAAACCGGATTGTGTCGATTGTTCAGGATGAGAATGAAAGAAAATCAGCCGCCTCACTGCTTTACCTTGCTGTCACCTACGGCACCAATACCGGAGGAATGGCCTCCCTGACCGGCAGTCCGCAAAATCTTTTAGCCATAGCTCTTGCCGAACTCTATAAAATTGAAAACCGGACACTGATCACGTTTGTCTCCTGGCTTGGAGTCGGCCTGCCGGCAACGCTCATGCTGCTTTTCCTTGGACGGTCAATTATTCTTTTTACAGCAAAATCATTCTGCACCCCATCGTTGTTCTCTTCAGACCGCAAAGTACCGTGCGTCTTACCACACAAACCTCTGCGGCTTCTCACAAGCAACCTCATACTTGTCACTACATTGAGCGGCCTGCAATTTTTTTTCAAACCGGAGCCGGTATTTTTATCATTAAACCTCATCGATCTCTGCTTTGTGATCTACGGAGCACTGTTTCTTCTTGTAGCATTCATCCTGCCAAAAAAGAACGGGCAATCCGGAGTAATGCTTATGAACCTGATCTTTTTTTTACTTCACCTGACTGGATCTCCCCTGATCTTTTTCAGCAGTCTCTTCAGAGAGCTGGAATCACGTATTGGTCTCTCTCTGAAAAATATCTACCGTACCATTGACCTGATTTTCACGTTACTTTTTAACAGTGTATGGAACCGCTGCTTTCAGGAACCGATTACCAATCTTGAACTTCCGAACACCCGAGCCAGACTGTCAATCAATCTCATCCTGAAAGATCTCCCTTACGTCGGCATAACCCTCGTTGCTCTGACGGGTGTGGCACTCTATCTGTTCGTCACGGTATGGAATCTCCAGACTGCAACGACACTTGAGGATTATCACCTGACAACAATCAAATCAACGCTTCTCTATGCAGTTGAAATGTTCGGCAACCGTTATATCCGGCTGATTTCAGTGGTCTTACTCATCATTTTCGCATCCGAACTGTTAAGTAATTCCGCTCTGATATTTTTGCTCGCGCCCCTCTCAACAGATCTTGGAGCACAAACCGCACTGCCTCCGATAATGATGCTGCTCACAATCACCATAGCCGCTTCGAGCGCAAGCATGACACCGTTTGCCTCCATGGCTAACACCATTGCATACGGCAGCATCAAAAAGGTTTCACTCAGAATTATTCTCTTACCCGGCTTTATTATGAATATCCTGGCGGCAATAGTGGTGGCAGCTGTTTTTTCCTTTCTCTCAGCTCTGATCCTGTAGGGGATCAAAAAAAGCAGGCGTCAACAACCGGAAACTGTAGCGAAAACAATCCCTCATGCGAAAATGGAGAACCACCCTTTGGAATTTCAGGTCAGCAGATGAAGGCGTGAAAACACATAATCGAGAGAGTCCTCATTCAACACCACTCTGGAATAACCTGTTGCATCAAGCGGAACCGGCCGGTTACTCCTTTCACTTTCAAAATCCCGATTCTGTCGGCCATTATACCAGCAAACCAGTCTGATCAAACCCCCTTCGATTTCGAGAGCTGTGATACAGCGTTTACCTATAGTACATCCGGAGTTAAAAACAGTGGGAATGGTGATGTTATTGTAAAGTCCGCTCCGAAGACCCATAGCTTTACCCTTTTTGTAACACTCGGCAAGCTCGGTTTTCAACTCAACTATTTTCCTTTTGATAGCCGGGCGCTCTTCACCGGCAACAGAAGAGAAGGAACGGCAGAGATCCTCAATCCTGTAGTTCAGATAATCAGCTTTTGAGAGTGATTCAAACAAGGGCCGGTGGGTGTGACCGATAATGGAGACAATTTTTGCCTGATTTGAAAACTCATAGATTGATTTTTCTATTACAAATCTTCGGCGGCTGCTGTAGGCAACTGAATAATTTTTAATCCCGGTCGGCTTGGCTATATAGCGCAAAAAAAAGATAACCGCACGACTCAGCATTGAATACTGCTGCCAGAGAAACAACGCCGCCTGATGACCATGAAAAAGCAGAATAGTTTCATCGCCGTAATGAAATTTCAGTGATTCAACAAGCGATGATGAAAGCCTGTAATCTTTCCTGTCGAGAAGCGCCACATCATGATTTCCGTATGTTTTCCAAAAAAACCCATGCTCTTTGAACTCAATAAAAAGCTCATACACCTCAGCCCACTTTCTTTCGATGCTTTCAAGCGAAAACTTGAAAAGCTCCTCTATATCTCCATTGAGCACCAGACTGTATTGTTGAGGCAAATAATATTGCCCGAGAATTGTTTTGACCAACCCGGCGTTGTGACGAAACTCATCATGCCTGCCACCATTGCCCATATGCAGATCGCTGAGAATAAGAACCCTCGAAGCATCATCAAGAATCACCGGTCTTGCTCTGTCAAGCAAGCGTTCAAGATGGAAATGCTTTTTATAATGAGGCATTGACAGTTTCAGGATGTCCGTAAAACCGGGATTAGTTCATAAACTTCATATAATTTATACGATTAACTGCAACATAACTCTCGCCGGAATGTGAACTTCCTGTGAACTTTTTGCCGATCACCCTCCTGGCCCCGGAAACACCTTGACTGGTTTTTCTTCATCTTGCGCTTCCTCATCATCTGCTCCTGAATCGGACATGACAGGTCGAAACAGGTAGTCATGCTTAAGCCTCAGCAGCAAAAAAGTTCACAAACATGTAACACTCCCCCCATTGGTTCCAATGAAGAATGCCTATACATTAGGAACATATTTGAATGGAAAAAACGCACGATCACGGCAACTATCAAAAATATCAGACGGTTATGGCTGAAGAGAGGGTCGGTGAGCGGAACCGCACAAACACCTTTGTGGTAAGCAGCCGCAAGCGAACCATACAGAAGGCAGTAAACAGGGCAGGAGAGCTTCTTCTGCTGGTACTGGCCTCGTTTGTGGCCGTTGTCGTCCTGTTTATTTTTTATTTTGTTGCCCGCGATGCCATCCCGTTTTTTGAGCTGAGGGGCTTCAGCGAATTCTTTACCACTACGGAGTGGTATCCGGCTGATGATCCGGGGAAATTCGGTGCCCTATCAATTATCTATGGCAGTCTGATGGTGACGCTCGGCTCGGCAATGATTGCCGTTCCGATGGGTATAGCTGCCGCAATATGTTTGAGTGATATTCTTCCGTTTTCCATTCGCCAGTATGCCAAGCCGGTCATCGAGATGCTTGCCGCCATTCCCTCGGTAGCGTTCGGTTTTTTTGCTCTCGTTGTTCTTGCTCCGCTGCTTCAGGACAAAGGAGGCGCTCTGTTGATGTGGGCCTGGTGGGTTCTTGCCGCTCCCTTCGCGGTGCTCTTTGTTATTGTCCTGTCCGACCTGCTGACTACCCGTATTGAAGACCCTGCGCGGCGTAAACTGTTCAACCTGTTATCGGTACTCCTCTTCGGCCTGCTTTCGGCCGGGCTGCTCTATCGCGTAGGCACCCTTCTGCATGCCATCGAGATTCTGACCGGTACCAATGCCTTGAACGTCTCCATTATTCTGAGTTTTATGGCACTGCCGACCATTGTCAGTGTTTCCGAAGACGCCCTTCAGGCGGTCGGGCGTGATATTCGTGAGGGCAGTTATGCGCTCGGAGCCACACGGGCCGAGACAATTGTGAAAACAATTCTTCCGGCGGCCAGCAGCGGTATTCTTGCGGCCGTCATTCTCGGTATCATGCGTTCACTTGGTGAAACCATGGTGGTCTGGATGGCATCCGGCAACTCGGCCCACATTCCCGAGCCCTGGTTCAACTACCTTGAAGCAATCAGAACCCTGACCGCGACCATTGCCGGTGATATGGGCGAGGCCGACCAGGTAACCGGTTCAGCCCGCTATCACGTCCTGTTTGCCATGGGACTGCTTCTGCTTGTTATCAGCTTTATCTGTAATCTCGTCAGTGAAAGAATTGTGGTGCGCCAGCGCAAAATCCTCTCCGGCCAGTAGGTTCCGGAGAGTGTAGCTGCCGCATATTGCTCATTTAACCCTGTTGTTATGAATCTCGGAACCAGGAAACTTCTGGATCGTTCGTTCACCGCTGTCGGTATCGGCTCAATTGTCATTATGGCGCTCGCCCTGATGGTCGTGCTGGTGCCGATTGTAACCAACGGGCTCGGAGCCGTGTTTTTTACCGGTACGGTTGAGCACCGCAAAATGCTGCTGAGTGAGTTCAACCGGGGTGACAGCCGGGAGCTGGAGAGAGAGATCGCCTCTTCAGATCGATACCGGGCAAAGGTTTACGAGATTCTTGCCGGGTTCGAGAGTGAAATGGCAGCAATGACGCCTGAGCGCCAGGATGAGTACCGCCCGAAATACGGGCAGGTCAAAACGGCCGTGCAGGCACTGCTCGGCCCTCTTCCGGGTGACCCTGAACCGATGCTGACCCGCTTCAAGTACGGTCAGACACGGTGGGAGAAAGCCGGGGAGAAGCTGCACGACCTGCTCTATGAAACGAAATGGGATAACTCCGATCCCAATGCCATGTCGAAAGAGTACTTTGCAAACCGCAGTGAGAGCTTTGCAGGAACCTCCCTTGTCAAACTCTTTCCCTACGTCAGGGAGAACATGTCAAACATGCTGCTTCCGGAGTTTACGGTTTACTGGGGATTCATTACCGACAGCTCGGTTGACTCCCATATTTTCGGAGGTATCTGGCCGGAAATTCAGGGTACCTTTTTCCTTGCCGTCGGAGCCATGCTCTTTGCCTTTCCGCTTGGTGTTGTTGCGGCGGTTTACTTTACCGAATACGCCAAATCCGGTTTTTTCAACAGCATGCTGCGCAGCGCAAACAGCACGCTTGCCGGAGTGCCGAGTATTGTGTTCGGCATGTTCGGTCTTGCTTTTTTTATCAACACCCTGAAGGTGTCCGAATCGAAAAGCGTTATTGCCGGTTCGCTCACGCTTGCGATCATGATTCTGCCGACCATTATCCGAGCGGCTGAAGAGGCGATACTTGCCGTACCGAAAACCTATCGTGAAGCATCGCTCAGTCTCGGGTCAACCAAATGGAACACCATTGCCACCGTGATTCTTCCGGCAGCGCTCCCCGGAATTCTGACCGGCGGGGTGATCAGTCTCGGCCGTGCAGCAGGAGAGACCGCCCCGATTATCTTTACCGCCGCCGTCAGTGTCGGTTCCGCGATTGGTCTGGCCGATGTCTTCTCCTCTCCGACCCCGGCGCTTTCATGGAACATCTACAACCTTGCCAGTGAGCATGAAGCCGCCGCCCAGATCCGCCATGTCCAGTACGGTATGGTGCTTGCGCTGGTGAGTATTGTTCTGCTCCTGAATCTCTCGGCGATTGTATTGAGAGCACGTATCTCCAAAAAATTAAAAGGCTAAAGTAATAATGCCCATGACAGATGATGTTACGGTAACAGCTCCGGATGTACCGGTAAAGAAATCCACCAGGGAGATCTATCTGCCCCCGGCCCGGAAGAAGATAACCGGTGGAGGTACCCCGCACATTGTAGCCAAAGAGTTTTCGATCTACTACGGTGAGTTTGAGGCGGTAAAGAGAGTGAGTGCCGATATTCTCTCAAAATATGTGACGGCCATAATCGGCCCGAGCGGTTGCGGCAAGAGCACCTTTTTACGCTCCATAAACCGGATGAACGACCTGATTCCAAATTGTCATACCACCGGAGCCCTGCTCTTTGACAATAACGATGTCTATGGGAAGTATACCGATGAGGTGCTGTTGCGCAAGAAGGTGGGCATGGTATTCCAGAAACCCAATCCCTTCCCGAAATCCATTTTTGACAACATCGCCTACGGCCCGCGTCTGCATGGTATAAATGACAAAAAAACTCTCGGAGATATTGTCGAACGGAGTCTGAAAAAGGCGGCGCTCTGGAGCGAGGTGTGCGACCGGCTCGACAAGAATGCCCTCGGTCTCAGCGGAGGCCAGCAACAGCGACTCTGTGTTGCCCGTACGCTTGCCGTTGAGCCTGAAGTGCTGCTGCTTGATGAGCCCACCTCGGCGCTTGACCCGAAAGCTACGGCTAAAATAGAGGATCTGATCCAGGAGCTGCGGGGCAGCTATACCATCATGATTGTGACCCACAACATGCAGCAGGCTTCACGGGTCTCGGATTACACCATGTTTTTCTATGAGGGGTCGCTGGTCGAGCACGCTTCAACCGCACAGCTCTTCACCAATCCCAGGGATTCGATGACCGAAGATTATATCACCGGAAGATTCAGCTAACGAAACCTATTCACTCCTATGTCAGACCGCCCGGTTCATGAACTTATAAAAGAGCTCTCGCTTGTTCTCGTACAACTTTCCGACAAGGTGCTTGAGAACTTTTTCAATGCTCTGCATGCAGTCAAGCACCAGGACGAACAGAGTGCCCGCCGTATCAGGCTGGTCGATGACGAGATTGATGCAGCCGAGGTACGGCTTGAAGAGCGCTGTCTGGCATTTCTTGCCCTGCAGCAGCCGGTGGCCAGAGATTTGCGTACCATAGTCACCATTATAAAAATCAATGATGATCTTGAGCGTATCGGTGACCTGGCCGTTCACATTATCGACCGTATGCCGCAAATCAGTCCCAAAATGCTTGAATCGTTTGATTTTGAAAAGATGGGAGTACATGCGGGCGAGATGGTGAAAAAATCCATTCAGGCTTTCATCTCAAAGGAGAGACGGCTTGCTGATCAGGTGTGTGCCCTGGATGAAGAGATTGATGTGATGCACCGCACGGTCTTCAAAAGGGTTACCCTGTTGATGAAAAGTCCTGATTCGCCTGTCGATGAGCTTATGGCCGCATTGAGCATCTCCCGCTACATCGAGCGTATGGCTGATCATGCCACCATGATTGCCCGTGAGGTGATCTATCTGGTGACAGGCGAAATTGTCCG
>NZ_MPJE01000064.1:0-13836 GCF_001975465.1 Chlorobium sp. KB01 | reverse complement strand
AAAAAAGCCTGCATCCATGCGCACAATAATCGGTACATCCTCACGGTACTCACACCGGATCTTTTCGACCATATGCAGCAGCATCTGATCGACCGTTTCACCATGGTTCGAATGCTTCTTGCCGCCACGGAATACCGCGTCCACCACATATCTACCCCAGGTCAACTGCAATGGCTGGAAGCCTTTCACCTTTTTGTACGTCGGTTGCACTCCGTGGCGCTTTTCAGCGTCGTCGTTGTCCAAAACCGTCGTGTCCAGACCCAGCATGATGACCTCCGGCTTGCTGTGCTTCAGGCGCCAGATGAAGAGAGCCTGCAGCAACGTTCTGAACAGGAAGATCCTGCAGAAAGAAAAGGCGCCGATGAAGCGCTTGACGACATGCGACGAAGCCAGTCGGCTGGCGCCAATCAGGTCGGCATGGGCTTGATCGGCAGCAAGCTGGTCGAAGCGGGTCAGATGACGGCTGGTGCCGTCCATGAAGAAGCTTACGATCTGCAGAAACAACTCCGTGACGGGAAGGCCCTTGCCGTTTTTGCGTATCTTGCCGAACAAGCGCTCGATAATCGGAAACAGGGCAATGTTGCGGAGATAGATGGCAAAGACACTCAATCCAGCTCTACCAGTCAACTGGTCATGAGTCGGCAGAATTGCGCTAATTTCCTGTTTCTTATTCCGCTGAATCCTGTTATCTTTTGCCATGAAGCTCTCCACCTGTTGGGTTGTGTTTTCTGTAATGGTAATTGCTACGTTACCCATTACAAGATAACACTTTAACTCTTCAGAAGAGAGCTTTTTTTATTCCAAATCGATCAAGTTAGGTGATGGTATTCTGGTTGAGGGAAACGATACTTCTCTTTTGAAACAGTGACAGGGATTCAGCAGCAAAAAAAAGAGCAATGCGCCGCATTTCATTTACTCTCAATATACGCACCATATAAACATAATCACAAGAAAAAGAGACGTTTTGAAACTCTTAAACACATAAATAAAGGGCAGATATCAATAAAATATGAGAATTGGCGGTTTTTTCCTGTTCCGGAAGTTTCAGAGTCTCGCGCCTCCGGAAATCTCGATGATCTGGCCGGTAATAAATGCAGCATCATCGGAGGCAAGAAAAAGCGCACAGCGGGCAACATCATCCGGCGTTGCAATCCGGCCGAGCGGGTAACGCAGTGCGCACTCCCTCTTGAGCATCTCCCAGCGTTCCGGCCCGAGAGCCGCAACAAATGCAGGTACCTCGACAAGGGCTGGCGCAAGTGCATTGACGGTGATGCCGTACTGTCCGAGCGACATGGCAAGCGAACGGGTAAAGGCATAGATCCCTCCCTTGGCCGCAGAGTAGGAGAACTGGTTCGGACTGCCACGGTAGACCAGGGAGCTCATGTTCACAATTTTGCCGGAACCCTGACTCTTCATCATGCGGGCGGCTTCACGGCAGGAGATGATGCAGGACTTCAGGTTCAAATCAAGATTGGCGCTCATCTTCAGGTAATCAATCCCGGTAACATCAGCCGCAGGCTCAGTGTCCCCTCCCGCAATATTGAGCACCACGTCGATTTTTCCATAGCGTTCTGCAATAACACGGTAGAGTTCCGAAATCTCTGCCTCATGCATCATATCAGCCCTTACTGAAATACCGCTTCCCCTGCCATGTTCAACAAGTGCAAGCGTTTCATCGCACCCCTCCAGGTTGATATCGGAGGCAATCACCAGGGCGCCTTCAGCGGCAAAGCAGAGTGCTGCCGCCCTTCCGATTCCACCCGCAGCGCCGGTTATGAGCGCAATTTTTCCCTTCAGACGCATGGTTACTCCCTTAAGCTGAATTACAACGGAGCTGTTATGGATTTCCGATCGGAAGATGACGCAGCAAAAATCCTGAACCCCATATAGCTGGTCATCGACTGTATCGCGCAGTTGATTTTGCCGATAAAGAGATCAAGCTCGGTAACCTCATGGCTCTCGTCTGAGGCGACCTGTACCATAAATTCAAGAAACTGCTGATAGCGAAGCTCACCTATCCTTGAAGAACAGGAGAGGTTTGAGATGCGAAAAGCGCACAACGGCTCATCAATAACCAGAAGATCACCATGCTTGAGCAGTTGTATCCAGAAATCAAGATCAAGGGTATAGGGAACAAGTGTACTGTATCCCCTTGTTTTTTCAATCAGCCCGGCAGGATAAAGGCCGCAGACAGGCTCACCGATGATATTGGTACCCATCCGGACAATTTTGCGGATCACCTCTACCGGATCCTTGCGCCCTCCGTCAATAAAATTCACCTTTTTGATCAGGGTCTTGCTTTCGGGATCAATAATGGTCCTCTGACAGCTTACAAGGCTGACTCCGCTGTTCTGCGGCTCATCAAACGCCGCAACCTGTTTTTCAAGGCAGTTCGGAAACAGAATATCGTCACCGCAGAGCAGTTTGACATACTTGCCCCGTACCTTGCTGACAGCCCTGTTCCAGTTACCCTCCGGACCAAGATTTTCCTGATTCCGGTAAAGTCTGATGCGTCTGTCCATGAATGACTCGGCGATCTCCCAGGAGTCATCGGTGGATTGATCGTCATAGATCAGCAGCTCAAAATCGGCAAAGGTTTGTGAAAGCACCGAATTGATGGTTTCACGGATAAAACGTCCATTATTGTACATCGGTATGGCTACCGTAACATATGGCCGGGGTATAAATACCATAGAGCAATATCCTCCAGTTGAACATCCGTTACATGCCGCCGGTATCTGTGCTCCGGAAAGTGAGGCAAACCGGCTGCATGTTATGCCTGCCGGTCGAGTTCCCGGTCGAGATTAATCCTGAGATAGTAGACTGACATTCCGAAAACAAAACCGGCTGCGCCGAGCAGGATGTTGTTTTCGAGAAAAAACGCGAGCAGTACCGCAATTGCCGAGAGCATCATCACCGTAAGCTGTTTAAATGCCCGCTGCATGGTGAGTTGCGAAAGGAGTGAGGAGAGAGCAAGCTCGCTTCGAAGCGTTTCAAGCGAGTTCCGGCGTACAATGGCCGGCAGGACAATGTAGAGTATACCGGTAAATGAAAAGGTGATCCATCCGAGCAGAGCGGCATGGGTATGCGAGTGATAAATCCACATTCGGTCGAGAGGAATCGGGGGTTTGGTGCCGAAATGAATCCCCTTCATGAAAAAGATATTCATGATTCCGAAAGCGCTTGTTGCAAAGAGAAGCGAAAGGCCGCTCAACAGAAAAGCGAGTGCCGGATGGGGAAAGTTCTTTTTGAAAAAGTTATGGAGATAGAGGGCAAAACTTCCGAGAAGCGCCATGACGCCGAGCAGCAGAAGATGGCTGATGAGCATCATTGCCAGATAGGATTCCGCAAGAATAACAATCAGAAAAAAGAGAACGCCACCAACGAAAACATAAAACCAGATACTGAACAACCGCTTGATCAGCTCCTTTTTTGACGAACGGCTCCAGGCATAGGTATAGAGAAACCCCATGACACTGATACTGAGCGGAAAGGAGGAACCGAGAAAATATGATGACTGGGTCACAAAAAAAGGAATAATTCCCGAATCGGGAAAGGCCTCTTTAAGGCCGAGCGTAAAGAGCCCGAGATTGGCTACAAGCAGAAAAAGCACATCAAAGATGTAGTATCGAACCGAGACCTCCTTCCAGATTTTTGCCACAGAAAGCGTGGTAAAAATCTCCCGGAGAGGACCCGAAACAACAATGAGGAGTAAAAGGCCGGTAAAGGCCTTCAAAAGGGGCCAATCCATGAAGAGCGCAAGCGTAATCAGCCCGAGCGAGGAGAGAACAGCAAAGAGATAGCGCAGCTGCTTTTGAGGGTCAACAGCAAGTTCCGGATAGATGGCTGAGGTCAGATACCTGTTGAGCAGCAGTATTGCCGAGTTGCCGAAACCGATAAAGAACAGATAGGGATGCAGCTTCAAAAGAAAGTGATTGCCTGTCCAGGCCCCTGCTGCTCCAATAAAAGCAGCAACCGTAACAACGATAACAGATACCGAAAGAAAGAGCCGGGCGATAGTGCTCAACTGACCATCAAAATCATTCGGCTTCATTCAGACTCCTGAGTTTAATTTTTTCAATTCCATCACGGCAATAATCGACAGGGCAATCAAGGCTGTATTTAGCGTCAGGGGATTGAACGGCAGGGTAAACATACCGGGTTCAAACAGGGCGACAAAAAGAAGCAGTCCGCTTAAAGTTAGCACATTGAGCCAAAAGACCCAACCTCGCCGGGCAACAAGCAGGAGCACTCCGAATGCAATTTCAGCAACACCCATCCAGGTAACAGCAAGGCATGCCCATGCATAGACAGGAATAATGTGGCCGAGAAGTTTGGTTTCTCCGCTGCTGCAAAAGAGTATTTTAGGCACAGCTCCCTGATAGATCCATGAAAAGGAGAGCGCTGCCCGGCAGATCAGAAGAGCAGGAGTCTGGTTTGAAAGGAATCTCTTCACTTGACTGATGGTTTATGCCGTAAGGCGGAGATCTTCTGAAGCAGCCGGTCAAACCAGACGTAGACAACCGGAATAACAAGCAGTGTAAGAAACATCGAACTGGCCAGTCCGCCGACAAGGGCAACGGCAAGACCTGACTTCCACTCGGAACCCGAACTGCCCGAAAGTGCAATCGGCAGCAGCCCGAAAATAAGCGTCAGGGTGGTCATGAGAATCGGCCGCAGTCGCTCTTTTGCCGATTCAATGATCGCTTCATGCATCTCCATCCCCTCAAGTCGGAACTTGTTGATGAAATCAACCAGCAGAATGGCATTTTTTCCCACAAGACCGACCAGCATGATGATGCCGAGTATGGTGAATATACTGAGCGATTTACCGGTGATGGCAAGGGCAAAAAGAGCGCCGATAATGGCAAGTGGAATGGAGAACATCACGACCATCGGCCAGGCGTAGGAGTCATAAAGAGCAACCATGATGAGATAGACAAAGATGATGGCAACCATAAATGAGAGCAGCATGGTGGTGAAGGACTCACCCTGCCGTTTCAGGTCCGATTCATAGGCGTGGCTTACCGTAGAGGGCATGATTCCGCGTTTTTTCATATTGCCGAGAACCCGCTCAATATCCTGCCCTACACTGCCTACCGGTCGGCCGATAACCTGGGCCTTTACCCAGACGGCATTGTTACGGTCTTTGCGCTGAAGTATGGTATAACCCCGATCCTGCTCGAAGGAGACAAACTGGCCGAGACGAACCATCTCTCCCTGCGGAGTGCGAAAGGTGATCTCGGAAAGCGTTCCGGTATCCTGCCGGTAATACTTGTCAAGAATAACCCTGATATCGTACTCACTCTCCCCCTCGCGGTATTTTCCCGCCTCGTCTCCGGCATAGGCTGTGCGGAGTGCAGCTCCGACATCGGCAATGGAGAGACCGAAAGAGGCCATTTTTTCCCGATCAACGACGACACGCATTTCAGGACTGCCGGGTGATGAGGTTAACTTGACATCAGCAGTTCCGGGAATGGTTTTCACGCTGTCTCTGAGGGCTTCAGCCACACGCGTCACCTGCGCTCTCAAGGGGCCGCTGATAATGACAATAACCGGTGTCTCATTTGCGGTTCCGAAAATACCGATAGGATTGATGCTTGTCTTGAGTCCGGGTATATCTTTCAGGCCGACACGGATTTTCTGCATAATCTCATTGGTTGAACTCGACCGCTCCTCCTTGGAGGAGAGCCTGACATTGAGTTCCGAAATATTGTCGGCGCTCTGGTTGAAAAAGCCTTCAGTCGATGCTCCGACCGTCACCAGAAGCTTCTGCACCTCCGGCATCTGAGAGAGACGGCGCTCAACCATACGGGTCAGGCGATTGGTATCCTCAAGCCTTGTGCCCGGTTCAAGCTCAAGTTTCACTGAAAACTCTCCACGATCGGAGACCGACATGAACTCCCCGCCGATAAGGCCGAAAGCAAGCAGACTGAAGGAAGCAAAAAGCAGCGCAACCGAGGAGAGAATCACCTTCAATGGATGTTTCAGACTCCACTGCAGCGTCTTCAGATAGGTTTCGCGCATGCGTTGAAAATTCCGTTCAAAACCGATGGCAAAACGTTCGAGCAGATTTTTACCGGTATATTTTTCAACTTTTGAGAATCTGGAGGCCAGAAGCGGAGTCAGGGTAAAGGAGACAAGCAGACTGACCAGTGTGGAGATCACCATGACAATCGAGAACTCACGCAGGATATTACCGACAATCCCGCTGACCAGAGAGAGCGGAAGAAACACCACCACATCAACCAGGGTTATGGAGAGTGCTGTAAAACCGATCTCGTTTCGTCCGGCAAGAGCGGCCTCACGAGGCTCTTCACCCCGTTCAAGATGGCGGTAGATATTTTCAAGCACCACAATCGAGTCATCAACCAGCACCCCGACCACCAGAGAGAGAGAGAGCAGGGTCATAAGGTTCAGGGAGAAGTCGAACAGGTACATGCCGATAAAGGTGGTGACAAGCGATGTCGGAATCGAGACAAGAACAATAAGAGAATTTCTGAGACTGTGCAGAAAGAGCAGCATAACGAGTGCGACAAGCAGTACGGCAAGAAAGAGATCATGCTGCACCGCAGTAACCGCCTCAAGCGTGAACGTTGACGCATCCTGGGCAATATCAAACGAGAGGTTTTTGGACTTGTATAGCGTTTCAAGGCGGGAGAGTGCAACTCTTGTAAGACGGCTCACGTCAACCGTGTTGGCATCACTCTGCTTCATGATAACGATACCGACCGCACTGCGGCCGTTCACCCTTGTCAGTGAGGTGATCTCCTTGAACCCGTCCTCAACTTCCGCCACATCACGCAAATAAACCGTTCCTGCTGTGGGCGAAGAGCGCAGGGCAAGCGCCTGAAGCTCTTCAATAGTGGTAAACTTGCCGGCAAGCCTGACCACAAACTGCTTGTCACGATCATCAATTTTTCCGGTCGGAAAATCAAGATTGGCCTTTCCGACCTCCTTGAGAACATCGGGTACCGTCAGGCTGTAACTCTGAAGCTTTTCAAGATCGATATTTACCCTGATCTCCCGCTCACTTCCCCCCAGAAGGTAGACCTGGCCGACGCCGTCAACACTTGAAAGCAGAGGCTTGACATTATCCTTGAGCAGTTGATAAAACTCCGTATCCGGCAGGGATGAGGTTGCCCCGATACGCAGTACCGGCACCTCGTCAAGCGCAAAGCGGGTAATGACCGGAGCCTTTGCCTCTCCGGGAAAGCGGTCGCGAACCTCATTGATCTTGCGCTGTGCATCCTGCAGCGACTTCTCGATATCCGCAGAGTTGGAAAACTCAATGGCAACAATCGAGAGACCGTCAGACGAAGTCGATGTAATAGAGGAGATTTTTTCAATTGCCGAAACCGCCTCTTCAACCGGCTTCGTCAGCGATGTCTCAACCTCGCCGGGGGAGGCCCCTGGATAGCGGATTGAAACCGTAACAACCGGCGGAGTCATTTTCGGCAGCAGCTCATACTGAAGCTGACGGTAGCTGAAAAGGCCGAGAATACCGAGCACACTGAAGAGCACGACAATGAGTGTCGGCCGTTTTATGGAAAGTTCAGTCAGTGTCATTTGCGGGGAGTGGTCTTCTTCCCGGTGATAACCGCCACGTCGAATCCGTCGCGCAGCTCATCCTGACCGCTGATCACCACACTGTCACCCTCCTCAAGTCCGCTGACAACCTCTACGCTCTTCTGCAGCTCAAGACCGGCAACAATCTTCCTCAAAAAAGCTTTGCCGTTGCGTACAACAAAAACCTCAGGATTACGGATGCCGGTAAGAAGAGCAGCACGGGGAACCAGAAGTGCTTCGCGCATGCCGTCGCCACGATAGAGTACCCTGGCAAACATTCCTGAACGGAAACCGGATTTTTCACTGTTCTTCAGCACCACCTCTACCCTGTAGGTGTGATCACGTCCCGCTTTGTCACTTACCGAACCAACTCTGCCGCTGAAACGCTCAGCCGGATAGAGATCGGAGGTTACCGTCAAAGCGACTCCCGGAGTGAACTTGATGATATCGCGTTCAGAGACAAAAACAATGATCTTGACACTCGACAGATCAACCATATGGGCAACCTTCATCCCCTCATGCACCAGCTCACCCTGTTCAACAAAACGCGAACTTACAACGCCTGAAAAAGGTGCCTTGATCCTTGAGTTGCTGAATTTCCGGCTGGCCGCCACAAACTCGGCTTCAGCACCTTCACACTGAAGCTGCACCGCTTCCAGGGCGGAAAGAGCAACCGCACCTTCACGGTAGAGGGTAGTGTATCGCTCAACATTTTTTTTCGCCTGGCGATAGTTCAGCTCTGCCTGCTTGTGGCGGGCAGAGGCAAGCTCATCATCAATCTGAAAAAGCCCTTCACCGATCTTTTTTTGTGCTCCGGGTTCAGCAGAAACCCTTCTTACCAGTCCCCCCGTTTCCGAAAAAATATCAGCTTCCCTGATTGCTTCAACCGTACCGGTCATGCTCAGGCTGTCTCTGAGAGCCGCTTTGGAAATTCGGGTTACCGAAACAGGAATACGGTCAAAAAAAAGCTTTGACTCCACTTTTTTGGGCTCACGGCGCTGAATAAATACAAAAAGAGCAAGGAGCAGCAGAAGAAACAGAAAAACAGAAAGCGGCTTGTTTTTCATCAGCCTTCCGGCTGTTGATCGAACATTCTTCATTGTTCAGAATTCATCAGATGGTCATGGGCAGGATCGGCATACGTTTCGTGACGAAAGCTTTACAAGCCCCGTAAATTCAGGAAATACTATCATCTCTTTTGATTTTCAAGATAAAAAAAGCGAACTACGGTTCGCTTTTTTTATCACAATCAATCGATAAATCCGCCAGAGGGAATCCGGAGGAAAAAAGCTTTAACCGGCATCAGCTCAACAGAAATGGGTTGCTATGGAACAGGAGATATCTGCTGCCGCCTTGACATGCTCAATAACGGAAAGGATACCGGTAAGATTGGTGATATTCTGATCATTCACCGATGTCTTTATCTTTGCCACCGCACCGTCGTAAAGTGACTGGATCTCATTCATCATCACCAGCGTTTCACTGGCATGCTTTGCATTTCCGCTTACGAAAGCCTCCACGGACTTCTTTATCATTTCTGCGGTAATGTCGCCCATCGGTTTCAGACCGTACTCATCCTTATGCAGCTCCTGCACATTTGCAAACTCTACATATTCGGCTTTATCCGCAATATTGAGTGCTATCTGCGAAATTTTCTCAAGTTCCCTGAGTATCATTCGAGCATCTTTGACCGACTTGATATCCCCTTCACCGAGATTCTGGAATGTCGCGTAGGCAAGAGTAAGATATTCCACTTCAAACTTCCCTTTACGGATATACTCTTCATCAAACTTGAATGCTGATGATGCCAGTTCAACGTTTTTCTTGGTTGATGCCCGGATGGAGAGCATCAGATTATTTTCGACATTCGAAGAGAGTTTTGTGAGCTTCTGCTTGAGCGATTCAAGCTGCACATAAACGGTACCCTCGGGTTTCGTGGCAAGATTGAACTTGACCGGGTCAATCTTGATGGTAAAAGCGGTCGGGGTTGCTGATGTTTTCGGCGATTCACCGAAAATTTTTCCTAACAGTTTAGCCATAGGGTTCAAGCACCATGCGTTATATTTTTTAAGAAAATCCGAAGTGGCCCTAATTTAGCAGAGATACAGGATTAATTGCAAGAAAAAAACAACATCACACACTTTTTACTCTGTCAGCTGATCATAAAACCCCTCCTGATGGCGGACAATTTCGCCTGTCACCAGATAGATCACCTCACGGGCAATCATGGTGGCATGATCAGCCATACGCTCGATGTAGCGGGAGATGCTCAATGCGGCCATAAGCTCATCGACAGGCGAATCAGGACTTTTCATCAACAGGGTAACCCTTTTGAAGACCGTGCGGTGCATCACATCAATCTCTTCATCCAGGGCACACACCTGATCAGCAAGCCGTCTCTCCTTTGAGATGAAAGCCTGAATGGATTTTTTCACCATCTCGCCCGCATGTACTCCCATCTTTTCAAAATCAAACGATTCAAGCATTTTGGGACTGATTTGCGGCATACGGTCGATAATGTGAACGGCCAGGTCACCGATACGCTCAAGATCATCATTGATTTTTATAATGGTGACTATGGTACGCAAATCTCTGGCCACCGGCTGCTGCAGGGCAAGAAATGCCAGACAGCGCTCTTCAAGCCGTACCTCGGCTGCATCAATCTCGTCATCGACCAGCCTGATACGGCGGGCACTCTGTTCGTCCTGGTGCTTGACTGCATGCAGAGCATTGAAAAAGTTCTCAAGCACCTTGTCGGAAAGTTGTACGAGAACAAGCGAGAGCTCTTTTATAAGTTCATGAACCGGGCGGTCTGACATAGGAGTGAATAGGTTTCGTTAGCTGAATCTTCCGGTGATATAATCTTCGGTCATCGAATCCCTGGGATTGGTGAAGAGCTGTGCGGTTGAAGCGTGCTCGACCAGCGACCCCTCATAGAAAAACATGGTGTAATCCGAGACCCGTGAAGCCTGCTGCATGTTGTGGGTCACAATCATGATGGTATAGCTGCCCCGCAGCTCCTGGATCAGATCCTCTATTTTAGCCGTAGCTTTCGGGTCAAGCGCCGAGGTGGGCTCATCAAGCAGCAGCACTTCAGGCTCAACGGCAAGCGTACGGGCAACACAGAGTCGCTGTTGCTGGCCTCCGCTGAGACCGAGGGCATTCTTGTCGAGCCGGTCGCACACCTCGCTCCAGAGCGCCGCCTTTTTCAGACTCCGTTCGACAATATCTCCGAGAGTTTTTTTGTCATTTATACCATGCAGACGCGGGCCGTAGGCGATGTTGTCAAAAATGGATTTCGGGAAGGGATTGGGTTTCTGGAATACCATGCCCACCTTCTTGCGCAACAGCACCTCATCGGTATACTTCCCATAGACATCGTTATTGTCAAAGAGCAGGGCTCCGGTGGTATGACAATTTGGAATCAGGTCGTTCATCCGGTTTATGGAGCGTAAAAAGGTGCTCTTGCCGCAACCGCTCGGGCCGATTATGGCCGTCACATATTTTGAGAGAATATCGGCACTCACTCTCTTTACCGCCTCAAACTCACCGTAGTAGATCGAAAACTCTTTGGCTACAATGTGCGGGGTACCTCCACCGGTTATCTTCTTCCGGGCCGGGGGCAGATAGATCTCCCTGGTGGATTTCTTTACCGGTACATCCGGAGCTGTTACCGTAACATCATCTGTCATGGGCATTATTACTTTAGCCTTTTAATTTTTTGGAGATACGTGCTCTCAATACAATCGCCGAGAGATTCAGGAGCAGAACAATACTCACCAGCGCAAGCACCATACCGTACTGGACATGGCGGATCTGGGCGGCGGCTTCATGCTCACTGGCAAGGTTGTAGATGTTCCATGAAAGCGCCGGGGTCGGAGAGGAGAAGACATCGGCCAGACCAATCGCGGAACCGACACTGACGGCGGCGGTAAAGATAATCGGGGCGGTCTCTCCTGCTGCACGGCCGAGACTGATCACCCCGCCGGTCAGAATTCCGGGGAGCGCTGCCGGAAGAATCACGGTGGCAATGGTGTTCCATTTGGTTGACCCGAGACTGAGCGATGCTTCACGATAGGTTTTCGGTACGGCAAGTATCGCCTCTTCAGCCGCTCGGATAATGGTCGGCAGAATCATGATCGCAAGCGTGAGCGAACCGGCAATAACGCTTTTCGATTCGGACACCTTCAGGGTGTTGATAAAAAAAGCAAGACCGAACATGCCGAACACAATACTCGGCACTCCGGCAAGCGTGCTGTTTGCGCTGCGCAGCATGCTGTTGAAAAAACCGGATTTGGCGTATTCGGTAAAGTAAACCGCCGCAACAACACCAAGCGGAAAGGCAAAGAGCATGGCTCCGACGGCAAGGAAAAAGGTACCCTGAATTTCCGGCCAGATACCTCCGAAAATATGGGAGTCAACCGAGCTGTCGGTAATGAATCCCCAGTAAACCGTAAACTCCGGAAGCAGCATGTTTGACATGTTCTCCCTGACGTAGGGAAAGAGTTTGACAAGGGAGGTTCCTGCAAAGCTCTCACTGCGGTTTGCAAAGTACTCTTTCGACATGGCATTGGGATCGGAGTTATCCCATTTCGTTTCATAGAGCAGGTCGTGCAGCTTCTCCCCGGCTTTCTCCCACCGTGTCTGACCGTACTTGAAGCGGGTCAGCATCGGTTCAGGGTCACCCGGAAGAGGGCCGAGCAGTGCCTGCACGGCCGTTTTGACCTGCCCGTATTTCGGGCGGTACTCATCCTGGCGCTCAGGCGTCATTGCTGCCATTTCACTCTCGAACCCGGCAAGAATCTCGTAAACCTTTGCCCGGTATCGATCTGAAGAGGCGATCTCTCTCTCCAGCTCCCGGCTGTCACCCCGGTTGAACTCACTCAGCAGCATTTTGCGGTGCTCAACCGTACCGGTAAAAAACACGGCTCCGAGCCCGTTGGTTACAATCGGCACCAGCACGACCATCAGGGCGAGCGCCATAATGACAATTGAGCCGATACCGACAGCGGTGAACGAACGATCCAGAAGTTTCCTGGTTCCGAGATTCATAACAACAGGGTTAAATGAGCAATATGCGGCAGCTACACTCTCCGGAACCTACTGGCCGGAGAGGATTTTGCGCTGGCGCACCACAATTCTTTCACTGACGAGATTACAGATAAAGCTGATAACAAGCAGAAGCAGTCCCATGGCAAACAGGACGTGATAGCGGGCTGAACCGGTTACCTGGTCGGCCTCGCCCATATCACCGGCAATGGTCGCGGTCAGGGTTCTGATTGCTTCAAGGTAGTTGAACCAGGGCTCGGGAATGTGGGCCGAGTTGCCGGATGCCATCCAGACCACCATGGTTTCACCAAGTGAACGCATGATACCGAGAATGACGGCCGCAAGAATACCGCTGCTGGCCGCCGGAAGAATTGTTTTCACAATTGTCTCGGCCCGTGTGGCTCCGAGCGCATAACTGCCCTCACGAATATCACGCCCGACCGCCTGAAGGGCGTCTTCGGAAACACTGACAATGGTCGGCAGTGCCATAAAACTCAGAATAATGGAGACGTTCAAGGCATTGGTACCGGTCAGAATCTCGATGGCATGCAGAAGGGTGCCTACGCGATAGAGCAGCCCGGCCGAAAGCAGGCCGAAGAGGAGTACCGATAACAGGTTGAACAGTTTACGCCGCGCAGGGTCTTCAATACGGGTAGTCAGCAGGTCGGACAGGACAATAACAAAGAGCACCGCGAAGGGAGCGGCAAGAACCCACCAGGCCCACATCAACAGAGCGCCTCCTTTGTCCTGAAGCAGCGGAGCAAGAACAACGAGAGCAAAAAAACCGAACGCTACCGAGGGAATGGCGGCAAGCATCTCGATGACCGGCTTGGCATACTGGCGAATGGAAAACGGAAGAATATCACTCAAACATATTGCGGCAGCTATACCCATCGGAACGGCAATCATTGCCGAGCCGAGCGTCACCATCAGACTGCCATAGATAATTGATAGGGCACCGAATTTCCCCGGATCATCAGCCGGATACCACTCCGTAGTGGTAAAGAATTCGCTGAAGCCCCTCAGCTCAAAAAACGGGATGGCATCGCGGGCAACAAAATAAAAAATAAACAGGACGACAACGGCCACAAACGAGGCCAGTACCAGCAGAAGAAGCTCTCCTGCCCTGTTTACTGCCTTCTGTATGGTTCGCTTGCGGCTGCTTACCACAAAGGTGTTTGTGCGGTTCCGCTCACCGACCCTCTCTTCAGCCATAAC
>NZ_MPJE01000063.1:0-45027 GCF_001975465.1 Chlorobium sp. KB01 | reverse complement strand
GACAAGTATAAGGTTACGTGACCGTCTGGTTCGACAGTATCAGCAAAAAGGTGAAATGGCATTAATGCCGACTGCGGTTACGTACTCAATGGCAGTTTGACAGCAACTTCGATTTGTTCAGTAATCCCTACTTGAAGAGTGATGAGCCGGAAATATTTCCCGGTATCGCGTTACTTCCTGAAGGCACCCGTCGAAAACAATTGACAGACGCCGCAGAGAAAATGTTTTCCGCAGATTTCTCTCAACGATGCCTGCCTTTTGACAACCACTCTGCGGTTGAATATGCAGAACTGTTGTCAAAGCGGTTGCGTAACGGAAAACCGGTAAGCACAGAGGATGCCCAGATAGCAGCTATTGCCGTAACGAACAAGCTCATCCTTGTTACCCGCAACACAAAAGATTTTGTGGAAATTGACGATCTGATGCTGGTGAATCCATGGGAAACCACCTGACAAGCTATTCGCCAATACGTTGACAGGCAATTATGGCCACCACACTCTCCCGTTATTTTTCAGCTTTTGTTTTCTTTGTGCAAGTTTCTTTAGGTGGAGTTGGCCTCGTTCACTGTCATACCTGCTCTTGAAAAATCTCCGCAAACTGAGCGGCAAATTCTGCCGGTGTTAACCCTCCCATAGCGACGGACAACCCTTATATTTTATAGTTAAATCAGTTACTAACTATCCGGAGCGCGGTATGCACAGGAAGTTCGGGAAGAGTGATATTGTTGAAATTGCGGTTGATGCCATGCTGTTCAATTGACTGGAGCCGGATTTTTCGCTTCAGGTTGAGAAACAGACAGCCTCAATTGACGGGCCAAGTCATGACAGTAGTTCGGATATTCTTGATCTTACCTCACTGCTCTGGTGCTCTCCTGATGTAAAGCTTTGCATCCAAAAAAACTCTTTTATATCACATCAAGGTTTCTGCCTTTACTTCCATATTACAAGTGTTTTTCTTGAAATTCGATGTGATAATGGTGAATTATTCAATTTTTCAGCAGTTAACACAATCCATCTATCAAGATGCCAACATACGCCTTCATTCTCCATAGACAGGTATTCTCCCTCGTTTGCAATGCACAAAAAATACTGATGCCGGTCTTATGTTCTGTGTTGCTTTTTGCAACAGTAAATGCAGAACAGTATAACTCACACTATTCCCATGCTAATGGGTGTTCATTAGATTGCAATCCAAGTTTTATCGGAAATAAATCTTTTGAACGAAAGGGTTTAGGTTCAGAAGGATCTCGTTCATCCACCGATGATGAAGTTCCGATATTTGTTCCAACTGACAAAATGCCTGGTTTTCTTGATCAGAAAAAACCCGTCTATCCCGAGATTGCAAGAATTGAAGGAATTACTGGCAAGTTGTTTGTAAATGTTCTGATTGGAAAAGATGGTCGACCAGAAAAGGTAAAAGTTATGAAGCGTATTCCGCCTGACTGTTATGTATTTGATGAGGTTGCTATCAAGTCCGTAATGGAATCTGCATACTCTCCAGCTATTCTGAATGGCCGTCCCATAAAGGTATGGTTGACTGTTCCGATAAAATTTCAATTTGATTAGAGGGGGACGTGCCCATATTGACCGGTAACCGGCTCTAAGCCCGGTTTTCCTTGCTGTGCCAGACGCGAATAATAACAGCCGTATCGTTCCTCTCCCGCATGTAGCGAAGAACAAAAGCTCCGGCACCAAAAGATACCACCAATTCGCGCCTTCCCGTGTCATCGTTCTTCGGGTGACCAATGTCCGGTATTGATTTGAGCAAACCCGCTCCGTCAAGAATGGCTTGTGCTGCCCGAGCTGCCGCACCGGGATTTTTTTCGTACAGGAACGCATGAAGCCGCTCAATATCGGCTAAAGCCTCCGGAAGCCACTTTATTTGGGGCAAGAGGTCACCTCTCCTTTTGCCAGATTTTCAATCCATGCAGCAGCTTTCTCATGGGGGATAGCTTCACCGGTTAATTGATACCGTTCCCATCGTTCCAAATCCTCGCGTTTTTCCCGCTCATAATTTTCTTCGCTGTCCAGGAATTTTTCGATTGCCTTGCACATGAGCCAGTGCGGTGATCTGTCGCGTACACGAGCCAAATCTGCAAGGCGTTTATGCGTAGTATCGTCTAACTTGACGCTTTTCGTCTGAGTCATGATCTTCTCTCCTTTTGTTTCAAGGTAATACTTATTATGACTTTTGACAACCACTCTTTAGCGTGCAAGTTGTGATCGGAAACGAAGCATAAACCGGCATTACGCAATCCGCAATTCTGCGCGGGTAGAGAGCGCATTCATTCATCAATGCACACCACCGGGAAATATGGAATCTCCCTGCGTATATTATGGAATGGATCAGGTTTCCGGAGTGGCGGATTTCCCATTGCAATTAATCAGATAATAAATCGGTACAATGCGAAAACTGGTTGCGATCTGTTTTACTCTTCTCTCTCTGCTCTCTGCAGAAACGGCTCATGCCGGGCACGCTGAAGCAGAGGGGATTGCCCCGCAAAAGGCACTGACCCTCCTGCTTGACGGCAACCGGCAGTTTGCCAGAAAGGGAGCGGTCAGTAACCTCAATCACCATGCTTCAGTCAGTTATCGCAAGTCGCTCGCCACCGCTCAGCACCCCTTTGCCGTTATCATCGCCTGTTCGGATTCCCGCCTCTCTCCTGAAATTCTCTTTGACAAGGGGCTTGGAGAGCTGTTTGTGGTTCGGGTTGCCGGCAACATTGTCGGAGCCCATGAGCTCGGTTCGGTTGAGTATGCTGTTGAGCATCTCGGAGCAAAACTCGTTATGGTGCTTGGCCATGAGCGCTGCGGAGCGGTCACGGCAACCTATGAGGCCCGGTTCTCCGGCAGCAAGGTTGAAGGCAATATCGGCTCACTTGTTGCATCCATTGATCCTGCTGTCACGGCGGTGATGGCTGAAGGCGCTAAAGCAACCAAAGCTGAACTGGTTGACCGCTGCATTCATAAAAACGTGGAGATCGTCGCCGGTCAGTTGTCCACCAAATCGCCGATTATAGCCGAAGCGCTTCAAAAGGGTGAGATCAGGGTTGTCAAGGCTTACTATGACCTTGATGACGGTACGGTCAGCGTGACTCCCTGAAGCTGTTTTTTTTTGTCAACGTTTGATTGTAACTGCAAAGCCGGATAGCATGGTAAGTGGCTGATAAATTCATTTGACAATGGATTTATTTTGTTATAACATATGGTATAACAAAAATGCGGAGGCAGTGGTATGCGTGCTACGGTAACAAAGATTGGTAATTCAACAGGCCTTATCCTGCCCAGGGCTGCGGCTGATCGCCTTAAGGTAAAGCAAGGGGACATTGTTTTTTTAACGGAAACGCCAGCAGGGTATACCGTAACCCCCTACGATCCGGAATTTGCAGAACAAATGGAGGCGGCCCGTCGCGGCATGTCCGAATACCGGAACGCTCTTCATGAGCTGGCCAAATGAGCTGGCGCTGGCTTCTGGATGGGGTAATCATTGCCATACATGACGAACAAATTGCTGTGCATGGAGGAAGCCCCGGTATTCGAGATGCCGGGCTTTTGTCTTCAGCCCTTGCTCGCCCGAAACACAAGGCTGATTACGGTGATCCCTCCGTTTTTGATTTGGCAGCCGCCTATGCTTATGGCATCATTCGTAACCACCCTTTTGTTGACGGCAATAAACGCACAGGGTTTCTTGTTGCCTATGTATTTCTGACTATTAACGGATGGGAACTGAGGTCAGGAGAGGTCGAAACTTTTAAAGCGGTTTTTGATCTGGCGGCAGGTGAAATGGATGAACCCTCTTTTTCTGACTGGCTTAAAAACAACTCAGTTATTCGGGCAGCACAGGAATAAGCAGTGAACAGCATAATCGTTCCTCTGCTGCTCTATCCCTCAATCATCTCTATCCATGTGCGGACGATTCGGTTTTTTTGAGCTGAAGTACTTTATTGAGCAGCTTCGCCAGCTTGAGCTTCCTTTTGAGGAGGAGGAGGGGTTTGTTTTTCATCCGGGCTATAACATTGCTCCTGAATCAAGGATTGTCACCCTGCTTGCGGAGAGTGGTCGTTACACCCTTGCCGAAGCGCACTGGGGGTTGATTCCTCACTGGGCTCGTGAAATGCCGAAAGTGCGTCCGATCAATGCCCGCGCAGAGAGCCTTTCGGTGAAACCTTACTTCCGTCACATGCTCAACCGCCGCCACTGCCTCATTCCTGCAAGCGGTTTCTACGAGTGGCAACGGAGCGGAGGCGCAAAAAAACAGCCATACTACATTCACCGCGTGGATGGCAGGCCGATGGCTTTTGCCGGGCTTTGGGAGAGCTGGCAGCCGGTTGATGCTGCTGAAGCGCCGGTTCGAAGCTGCACCATCATTACCACCAGAGCCAATCATCAAATGGCGCCCGTTCATGACCGGATGCCGGTGATTCTTGAACCGGAAAATTGGCGGCAGTGGCTTCAGGCAGGAAAACCGGGCGCTGAAAAACTGCTGGAGCCCTCCGGTGAAGGCACTCTCGATATCTATCCGGTTTCAACAAGGGTAAACAATCCGCAATACATTCGCCGTGATTGTATAACTCATCTTGACGCGATAAATCCCGATTGACGATATCCTGGAGGGAGGGCCGGGGTTCCTCATGCCTTTTTACCGGTGCTGTATATGCGCCCGGTGATCCTTTTTGTGTATGAAGTATATGTGCGATAAAAAAGTTGAAAAAATATATTTTAACTTTTTTCTCAATAACTATATTCTGATGACCGATGAGTCAGCAGTAACAAGAAAAAACAGGATAAATCGGGCTTTATCTAAAGTTGTAAAACCCTGTTTCAAATAGAGATAGTGTTGTCACAGTTCTCTTTTCAGGATACAGTACTGGTCAATCACACCCCGGGTTCTCTGTCTTGCTCTCGTTGTAATGCTGATTCCAGGATACGATGTTCTGATTTCAATCTTCAGGTAATGAGCAAAAGGGGCATGTACGGTGAAAACCACTCTTAATCGAGAACTTTTCGATGCAACTTGTTACGATAATCTGCCAAGGGTCAGGGCGCTGCTTGCCCGGGGGCCCGATGTCAATGCAAAGTGTGAAATTGTAGATTTGACACCTTTGCTCTGTGCGGTGGATAATGGTCATACCGAAATCGCGAAACTGCTGCTTCGTAAAGGGGCAAAGGTGAATGTGACAACAAGAACCGGCAGGACGCCGCTGCACATTGCTGCGTTGCATGGGTATCAGGATGTGGTGGAACTGCTGCTTGATCATGCGGCAGAGGTCAACGCGGTAGATCAAAACAGAGCGACGCCGTTGAAGCTGGCGGAGGCAAACCGTCACACCAACGTTGCGGAACTGTTGCGCAAGCTTGGTGGCTGTTAATACGTTGATCCGAAATCAAGGCGGGCCATCAGCACATACCGCCAGAAGCGCAGTTTCGGTCAGATCAAGAACCCAGGTAAAGAGTTGCAAAAGCCCCGTCGATCTGTCGGGGTTTTCAGGTATGGGCGGAAAAGAGGCTTCCCGAATTGTCGCCTAAAAGCCTTTCCGGATTAATCCGATTTGTTGTCAATCTCCTCCTGCATTGAGTGCCATTAATTAACGGATTGTTACAGGTGAAAAAATATAGAGATCAGCTATTTTTTTGAAATATCGTATAGGGGAGGTATATGTTCTGAAAATAAAATCGTGTGATCGGGGTATCGTATATTTGTTGCTACCGGAATAATGAGATCCGATATTGATCGACATGCCTATTTACCTTACCTGTGCAATATGAGCACTTCAGGTTATAATGAACTGGCATTTTATTTTTTTCGATATGCTGCAGGGCTCTTTTTTCCCCTGCTGTTTTTGATGAAACAGGTTATTCGACAAGGAATTGCAGCATTAAAATACTTTTATGATGTGTCGCTCTCACTTTGCACGGGATACCGGGGGATATGTCCGGAATATTCCTTTGTAACTTGCGTGCGAAGTGTCTTGTACGTACATTAAAAAAGCAGAGTGCAGGGAAAATCCTTACATAGTTCTTTTAACTGGTTATAAAGCCATTATCAATGGGAGGAATAACAATGGTTACGGATAAGCATGTCAGAGCGGTGTAGTGATGAGTAATCCATCCGAGAGGGCGATAGAGGCGCTTAAGGTTGAAATAGCATCCAGGGAGAGGGAGCTGAGCAGACTGGGATCACTATTTGACGGGCAAGGTGCTGTACTCCGAAATTTTCTTGATCAGCTGAGTCTGCTCGGGATTGATGGAGAGTCCAGGCAGATGATAACCGATATCTGTCTCAATCTCATGGAGGTAGAAAAGTTCGAGAAGATGCTGAAGATGTCTCTGACTGAATCGGATACGCATTTTATCATCAGACTTCAGAAAATGCATCCTGCGCTCAACGAACGTGAATTGAAAGTCTGTCTGCTGTTAAAGATGAACTACGATCCTGGCGATATTGCCCGTTCTCTCGGTGTATCGATCAGGGGGATGGAGAGTATCCGCTACCGGATGCATAAAAAGCTCAAACTTGGAACACATCAATCAATCAAGAGCTACCTCTCAAAGTTCGTTTTTGCCGTTTAAGATTTATTCCCCTTTTCATCCGGTACTGCCGGAAAACATGGTATGGCTTCCTCAAGCCTGCCGCTGCAAAGCATAGATACTAAAAGCCATGACCGCGCATCACAACGTTTTGATTGAGATGCTTGCTGACGCTCAGAGCACGGATGGCTGCCCGCGCAATAGTTCAGACAAAAAGATGTTTTCCACATGGTCAGCTGCGGCGCGAAAAATAGAGAGAATATTTGCGGGGTTTTCTCTCCGGATTTTCCTTATGTCAGAACTCGTTTGATCCGGAATTGATGGAAGATCTCTATTTGTGTGATGAAATAATGGAGTTTTCAATAGAGAGAGAAGCCTTCAGAATATTTTATTCTTGTTTGAACGATCAATATTCTTCCATTGTTGATCTCATCAGTGGAGTTGCATCGATAATACCTGTAAATATGAAATAAATGCTGTTTGATTTTTTGATTGCTGTTTCAGTATTTATATTAGCCTGTATTTGAAATTAAGGATATTTACAATAAATCAATAAGGAGTGGATATGTCAAAAGTTGCAGAACTCAATGCAAAAATTGCCCAGCTTGAGAAAGAGCGTAACGAAATTATCAATGCTGAGCGTAAATCAGTCATAGATGATATCCGTGCGAAGCTTGTTACCTATAATATTTCTCTGGATGAGCTTGGAAGGAAGGGGAAAGCAGTGAAGTCTGCAGCAAAGACCCCATCGCCCATAAAGTACCGGAAGAACGAGCATGAATACTGGGTAGGCAGAGGCCCGAAACCCCAGTGGGTCAAGGCAGTTGAAGCAGCCGGTGAGAGTATTGAGATTTATCGTATTCCGGAATAGATCGAAGTTACGCTATCGGGAACAAGCAGCTACCGGTCGTTCTCCGAAGAAGCTTTGTTGTCTTCATGAAGGGATCTGCTCCTCCTTCACCGTTCTCGATATCGGTAATTATAAGCAGTTCATTATGCTGTCGTGTATCCACGGATAATGTTGATGTATGGCATCATCGTTAGCCGTGGTGAGCGGTAGTCCACCTGATTGACCTGACAAGAAATCGTGTGCTGTTCTTCACGCTTCAGAGCGACTCAGCTCTAATGCCGTCCCCCCGCTGATACCCGGCGCTTTTTTTATCGCTTTTCCTGATGAGGAGTTTATCTGTCAGAGATGATGATCGCTACCCTTTCGTATTGATGAAAAAAAGGTATTGCTGATTGTTATATTTGACTTTACAAATTATGAATTGCCGGAACAGGTTGTTCAAACGAAAGATTATGAGATGACAATGCTCAGAAAAAATCTGATACTTCTTCTTGTTGCCATAGGGTTATTTTTCCCTCTTGTTACTGCCCTTGCAGCAAAAACAGCTCCGGTCAAAGAGGTGCCTGCCCTCATGCCGACTCCGGCCCAGAGTGAGGCGGGTATTTATATCACCCAATATCTTTTGCAGAACCATTATCGAAAGGTTTCGGTCAATGACTCCCTCTCCCTGCAGATATTCAACCGCTATATCGATAATCTTGACGGCAGCCGAAGCTATTTTCTTGCGAGCGATGTTGAAAACCTCAAAAAGCGGTATGGTAGCCGTATTGATGATGACTTTCTTGCCGGAATGCCCACCGCCGGGTTTGAGATCTATAACTTTTTTTTGAAACGGGCGAAGGAGAAGGTAGAGTTTATGCGTGCGACGGTTGATACGGTAAATTTCAGGTTCACCCTGCCGGACAGCATCGATATTGACCGCAAGCATGACCTCTGGGCGGCTGACCGGCGTGAGCTGCTTGACTTGTGGAGAAAAGAGCTGAAATATCAGTGGCTCAATCTTAAATATTCCGGTGAAACGAAAAAATCTGTTCGGGGAGCGCTTGCAAAGAGTTTTTCAAGCCGGTTGAACCTTCTCAATCGCCTGAAACCGGAAGATGCCTTCCAGGCCTATATGTATGCGGTGACGACCTCGTTTGATCCCCATACCTCCTATTTTTCGCCCGATGAGTATGCCAATTTCCAGATTGACATGAGTCGCTCCCTTGAGGGTATTGGCGCCAAGCTGCAGACCGAGGGTGAGTATACGGTTATCAATGAGGTTATTCCTGGCGGGCCGGCCTTCAGAAGCAATCAGCTTAAAAAGGGGGACAAGATTATTGGTGTAGGGCAGGGAAAAGCGTCCGAGATTGTTGATGTCACAGCATGGCGAATCAATGAGGTGGTTAAATTGATTCGTGGGAAAAAAGGTACAATTGTACGTCTGAAAATTCTTCCCGTAAGCCAGAGAGGCAGTGGGCCGGCCATCATTGTCAGGCTTGTTCGTGACAAGGTGGATCTTAAGGAGCAGGCGGCCAAAAAACGCATTATCCTCCAGAACGGGAAGAAAATAGGGGTTATTACGCTTCCCTCATTCTATCTCGACTTTGAAGGTCAGCAGCGCAATACGGGCAATTATAACAGCACCAGCACTGATGTATTGAAAATTTTGCAGGAGCTGCAAGCCGAGAGTGTAGATGGCATTGTGATAGACCTCCGAAACAATGGGGGAGGTTCACTCGAAGAGGCGGTAAAGGTTACCGGTCTGTTTATTCCTGGTGGCCCGGTCGTACAGATCAGCAACGCCCGTGGTGCAACGACGGTGCTCAATGATGCGGATATTCGCGCACAGTTCAGCGGACCGCTTGCCGTGCTGGTCAACCGGTACAGCGCTTCGGCTTCCGAAATTGTTGCTGCAGCAATCCAGGATTACGGTCGCGGCGTGGTCATTGGCGAGAGAACATTCGGCAAGGGAACCGTTCAAAGCATCATCAGGATTTCAAGACCGATTACGTTATCCGACACTCCGGTTGATCTTGGCGAGGTAAAGCTGACGATTGCAAAGTTTTACCGGATTTCGGGAGGCAGTACCCAGCACAAGGGGGTCGAGCCGGATCTTGTTATGCCATCGATGATCGACACGGCAACAGTTGGAGAGGATACCTATACAAGCAGTCTGCCATTCAGCACCATTTCTCCGGCCAATTACCAGCCTGTTACAGCACTTTCGCAGGCGGAGATCGGAGTGCTTCGTCAGAAAGAGCTTGAGCGCTCAAAAGCGAACCCTCTTTACCAGACCTATCTTCGGGACCTGAAAACCATCGACCAGATCCGGAAAAGAAAAGGTGCATCCCTGCAGGAAACGGCGTTTAAATCGGCCATGGAGAACATAAAAAAGATCGAGAAACAGTGGGTACTCGACTCTTCAAAAGAATCAGATAACGATCTGCTGCTTATTGAGTCTGCCGGAGTGGTTTCTGATATGGTGAAGCTCCGCGACGGGAAATGATTTTTGTGGTTTGAATTGTTGTAGGGGCAAACCTGTGTGTTTGCCCTTCTTGCATTGTTATCAGGAACACAACATTCTCATACCGAACACAATAGAGAGATCTGAAAACAGAAAAAGCCTCTTTTGACAGAGGCTTTTTTGATTTGCCGAGCGGGAAACGAGACTCGAACTCGCGACCCCAACCTTGGCAAGGTTGTGCTCTACCAACTGAGCTATTCCCGCTTAATGAGCCATAAATATAAGGATATTTTTTTTTCGTGCAACTCCTTCATGCATTTTCTTGAGAAAGATGCTTTTGCACTAAGATCCTCCCCAACGACGCAATCACATCGCGTTATAAATTCAGAGCGTTTCCCTACAGCGAGAGCTCCCGGATGATCGTTTCCATATCCTTGTCACCCCTGCCGGAGAGATTGACTACGATAATGTTCTCCTCTCTCATTTTCGGCGCTCTCGTTATCGCGTAGTGGATGGCATGTGCCGATTCCAGGGCACAGATGATACCTTCAGTTTCTGCAAGGGTTTTCAGCGCGGCAACCGCCTCTTTGTCGGTAGCTGAGGTGTAGCTTACCAGACCGAGTTCCTGAAGGTAGCAGTGTTCCGGGCCTACTCCCGGATAGTCAAGGCCGGCCGAGATGGAGTGAGCCTCCTCAACCTGGCCGTCCTCATTCTGCAACAGCTTGGTCATGGCACCGTGAAGCACTCCGGTTTTGCCGAGAGTGAGCGAAGCGGCATGTCGCATCTGCAACCCCTCTCCGGCCGCCTCCACGCCGACAAGTTCGATGGATGATGCATCTTTCAGAAACTCATAAAACATGCCAACGGCATTACTGCCTCCACCAATACATGCTGCTATGACATCGGGCAGTTTTCCTGTCTGACCGAGTATCTGGGAACGGGTTTCATGACCGATTACGGCCTGAAAATCGCGAACGATCATCGGATAGGGATGCATGCCGACCACGGAGCCGATAATGTAGAAGGTCTCTTCGGGATTATTCATCCAGTCACGGATAGCTTCGCTTGTGGCATCCTTGAGTGTTCTTGATCCACTGCCGACCGCTCTGACCTCTGCTCCGAGCAACTTCATTCTTGCAACATTTGGCGCCTGTCGTCTGATATCCTCTTCACCCATATAGATCACACAATTGATGTCAAAAAGGGCACAGACCGTTGCCGTAGCTACTCCGTGCTGACCGGCGCCGGTTTCGGCGATTACCCTTTTCTTGCCCATACGGCGTGCGAGCAGCACCTGACCCAGTGCGTTGTTGATTTTATGGGCACCGGTATGGCAAAGATCCTCCCGCTTCAGGTAGATCTGCGCCCCTTTCAGGTTAAGGCTGAGCCGTCCGGCATGATAGAGTGGAGTCGGTCGCCCTACATAATCGCGCAGGAGGAGATCGAGTTCAGATTGAAACAGGGGGTCTTTTTTTGCCTTGAGATACTCCGCTTCAAGATCAGCAGCATTTTTTACAAGCGTTTCAGGAATAAACTTGCCGCCGAAAATGCCGAAATGACCGGCAGGATCGGGTGCGGAATAGAGAGTCGACACCATGGGACGAGTGAAGGTTAAATAATTGTTAACAGGCTGTTTACTGTGGTTCTTATGATAAGCCGGTCAGGAAAAACGCTCACCATACACAAATAAAAAGAATATATTTAAACTTTTATCACAGGCCATCACAATAGGGTGGCAGCAGGAGAACAAATAAACAGAGCTTCCCAATACTGAAGCGGAGAACTACACTTTTGACGATCATCAATCGAAACATCTCCCTGAAGATCATCCCGATAGTAGTCGCAGGGTTTGTTTCCTTGTTGATTTCCTGTCACCTTCATGGTGAAGAGAGTTTGCTTTCAAAAAAGGAACCAACCGGCATTGACAGCACAATTGTCTACAGTGCAAGAGATTCTGTTATCTATAATATCGACAATCGAACCATGGAGCTTCGGGGGAAAGCCGCGATCAACCATGAGAGCATGAGTATCAAGGCTCCGGATATTGTGATTGATCTCAATACCGCACTCATCAAGGCTTCCGGGGTGGCAGATTCCCTGCACAACCTGACAGCGCCGGCTGTTTTTACCGATAATCAGGGTGGTTTCAATGCTGAAACCATAAGCTATAACTTCAGGACAGGAAGGGGGGAGACCTCCAATGTTTCCTCTTATTCCGGCAAGCTGATTTTTCAGGGAGAGCAGGTTACACGACTTGAAAGCGGTGAACTGAAAATCAGTGACGGCAGGTTCACCACCTGCGATGAAGAGAGACCGCACTACTGGTTTGCTTCATCAAACATCTCCATTATACCCGGAAAAAGGGTTACTGCTCGACCGCTTGTCATGTATTTCAGTCCGGAACTTTTTTCCCGGCATCTTCCTGATATTCCGGTTCTCGCACTTCCTTACATGTCATTTTCCCTGGAGCAGGGGCGTTCGTCCGGTTTTTTGACACCGGGACTCAGAAGTGAGAGCAGTCGGGGCTATTTTTTGTCGGATCTCGGATATTTCTGGGCGGTCAATGACAATGTGGATGTCAGACTGGAAGGCGACGCGGCTCTGAACGGAAGCTGGCGACTTGGAAGCAGGATCCGCTACGCGAAACAGAATGATTATTCCGGCGGTATGTCCGGCGATTATAAACGTAATATTTTCAGTTCAGACAAGAGTGTCCATCGTGACTGGAATCTGAATGTTGTACATCGTCAGCTTTTTGATCCATCAATGCGTCTTGATCTCAATCTTGCTTTTCAGGGCGGGGATCGTACCTACGATCTGAATTCTCTTGATGCGGAAACTGTTTTGACAGGGCAGGCAAATGCCCGAGGTTCTCTTGCGAAAACGTTTAATAATGAAAGCAGTATTGCATCTCTGTTTTACGATCGGATCAAGGAACTGACAACCTACAATGCTACAGACACTTTTGGTGCCTCATATTTCCGGAACCGGTTTTATCCTTTCAGTGAGGATGTTTTTATAACTACTGATGCTGCACTTTCGGGGAGTACTACTTCGCAGAGAGGAGTATCTTCTTCCGGTTATACGGCGAGTGCCGATGTGGAGATTGGTTACTACAGGGAGTTTGCCGATGGGTATCGGGCGATATTTTCCCAGGGGGCGGGTCTGTTTGGCAATAAGCCGGTCCCGGGAATTGGTGAAGATGGTTACAGTGTAAAGCGTCTTGTCTTTCCGCTGCGGATGAAATCCACACTGTTTCGTTATTTCAATCTCAATCCGGGTTTGGCCCTCACCCGTTATTTTAACAGTGCCTCCAGCGACCGGGATTTTTCAACCACAGTTTTTTCCGTTGATGGTTCGACACGGCTCTATGGCATCCTTCAGACCGGATTTCTTGAGAATTCGCTCGGGCTCAAGGCAATCCGCCATACCGTTATTCCTGTTCTGACCTATAGATGGAACCCCGCGTTCAGCGGCAGTGGGTATGATTACTATCATCACCTCTACGACTGGGGCTATGGCAATGTCTATAACAGATTTGAAGATAACTGGTACAGCGGCCTTCCTGAAGGAGAGAGTACGGTAGGCATCAGCCTGAAAAATCTGTTCCATGGAAAATTCAGAGGATCTTCCGAATCAGCGGAGGATGATCCGGTTTATGGAGAGCATACAGTGCAACTGCTTTCGCTGAATCTCTCCACGGCATACAACTTTGCTGCCCGAACGCTGCAGCTTGCACCGTTGACCGTTACAGCCAACAGTAATGCCCTTTTGCCCGGTTTTTTGTTGAGTGCGGGCGCCATGTATGATTTTTACAGCTATGATGTGCTGACCGGTGAACGGGTAAACCGCTTCAACAGCGATGAGGGTAAAGGCCTTGTACGCTTTGCTCGGGGATTTTTGAATATGGGCTTTACACTCAAGGGGAAGCGGCGGTCTGGTGACACCCTGCCGGTTCCTGCGGCTGATGCCTTTAATCCGATTAGTGCCGCACAGCCGCTATGGCGTGAGCGATTTAATAACGGGGAGTTGAGTGAAGTTGATTATGGGCTGCCATGGCAGCTTCGGCTCTCGCTCTATCTCCAGTCTGACAGGAGTAATCCTCTTGAACCATCAACAACGGCAATGGTCACGACTTCGTCAAAAGTTGCGCTTTCAAGGAGTTTGCAGGTTGCAATTCATTCCGGTTATGATTTCCGGAACAGGGAAGTGATCTTTCCCATGCTGCAGATCTATCGCGACCTGCATTGCTGGCAGATTGGTTTCAGGTGGGTGCCGAGTGGCAATTTTCAGGGTTTTGCGCTTCAGATTGGCCTTAAAACTCCTCAAATAAAGGATCTTCGGCTAAAGTATTAGATCTGGCTCCACAATACATAGATGGGCTCCAGTAGGGATTGATACCTACATGGTCACTCCACGGGAGCTTGTCGAAGATTAATCGATAGAATCGAGAATCAGCTTCAGGCGATCATTGAACGCTTCATGAGCATCGTGATGGATGCAGTGTGCGGCTTTCGGGATGATAAAAGCGCCTGCTTGAGGCAGAAGCTGCTGAAATTCAGGGATGATTTTATGGGGAGGGAGCGCGGTATCTTCGGCACCCCAGACCAGATAAGCAGGCCCTTTGTAGTTGCAGGGTTTCTGAATCTCGTCGAGCCGGAAATCATTGGGCCGTCTTGATGGAGAGAGATAGGACCATTGGGCTCCTCTGTCCTGAAGTGGAAGAGCGAACTGGTTGATCAGGGTTACATCAACCTTTTTCTGGTTATAGTAGGTAGGCATAAGGCTCTGGCTTACACCCAAAGGATTTGCAAAAGCTGAAAAGAGCACATCACCAATCAAAGGGGAGCCGACAAGTCCGAAAAAAACACTGGTCATTCCCTCCATGGTATCTCCGAAGAGCCCGGATGGATTGGCAAGAATGAGCGCGGCTACTTTCTCGGGTTTGTGGTGCGCAAAATAGATGCCGCTTGCGGCGCCCATCGAGTGGCCGACAATAATGATTTCATCAAGTTTTTTTAGATAGAGAAATGCCTCAATCTGAGTGGCAAAGAGCTCAAGCGAGTAGCGTACATTGGGTTTTTGTGACTTGCCGAACCCGATCAGATCCATCGCATAGAGTTTGCGGTCATGGACGAATTCGGGAATATTGAGGTTCCAGTGCTCAAGCATGCCGCCATAGCCGTGAAGAAAGAGTATTGGTCTCTTTTCAGGGTTATCCCTGCCGTACTCCTGGTAACGGATTTTAGCCTCCTCATCAGGGGCAAATTGCCAGAGAAAATGTTGGTCCTTCACAGTTCTGCTCATGATGAAAATTCGAGGAAACCCGGACAGTGTCTAAAACTTATAAAGCAATATAGCGGTTGTGAGGCAATATAAAAGATATTGATTACTATATACATCAGGTTTAATTTTATCCAGTTTAACGGTATTTACTCAGAGATGCTTCAGGTTTCGAGAAAGTTTGAATATGGACTTCACGCCGTTACCTATCTGGCGACAAAAGGTTTGGATCGTGTTGTTACCGTCAAGGAGATGGCCGATGATATCGGCGTTTCCCAGGAGTTTCTTTCAAAGGCCATGCAAAGCCTGAAGCGGGCCGGTATTGCACATTCTGTCCAGGGAGTCAAGGGAGGGTATTCGCTTGGTCGCAAACCCGGCGAGATCACGGTTGCCGATATTGCCATTGCCATTGAGGGTGCGCCTCATCTGATGCGGTGCGGCAAGAAGCTGTCCAGTTGTGAAATCAGTTCATCCTGTCATCACCGTGACTATATGATCAGTCTGCAGAATAAAATTCAGGATCTTATGGCTTCGACCACTGTCGAATCGCTCCTGCGAAAGAACGCATTTTGACCTTGACCGGATTGAATAAGCTTTTTTACGAGCCTCATTCTGCCGTTATTAACCCCGTATCCGCAATGGTTCTTTTTCGATGGCTTTCCGGCCCGAACATAAACAGAGAAGATTAATTTGAACATGACAACTCAAAGGTTCAGCAATTCAGCCGTTGCTGAAACGAGTCTGCCGGATATTGTCCTTAAAGGGATCAATACCCATAACCTCGCCAATATTTCTGTCTGCATTCCCCGTAACCGGTTTGTTGTTCTGACAGGAGTCAGCGGATCGGGAAAATCAAGTCTGGCCTTTGATACGCTCTATGCCGAGGGTCACCGTCGTTACGTGGAGTCACTTTCAGCCTATGTCCGGCAGTTTCTTGAGCGCATGCCAAGGCCTGATATTGAAAGTGTGGAAGGTATTGCTCCTGCTATTGCCATAGAGCAGAAGCCGATACCGAAAAATCCGCGTTCTACAGTTGGAACGGTTTCGGAAATTTATGACTATCTCCGTCTGCTCTATGCAAGAATCGGCAAGATCTATTCGCGTGATACGAGTGAACTGGTGCTGAAGCACACTCCGGATGATGTGAGTCTGCAGGCCGGTTTTTTTGAGGAGGGCACAAAGTTTTATGTCGGTTTTCTTTTTCCCGCTCATCAGGATGCAGGTCACCATCTCTGCTCTGTGCAGGATGAGATTGCCAATCTTCTGAAAAAGGGTTTTTTCAGGGTGGTTGCCGGTGAGGAAATTCTTGATCTTAATCATGAACAGGAGTGCAAGCGGCTGCTTGATATGCCTAAAGCTGAACGCGCAAACGTAGTCGTGCTGGTTGACCGGTTTGTGGCAAAGAATGACGAGAAGGTT
This sequence comes from Chlorobium sp. KB01, assembly GCF_001975465.1. Classification (NCBI taxonomy): domain Bacteria; kingdom Pseudomonadati; phylum Chlorobiota; class Chlorobiia; order Chlorobiales; family Chlorobiaceae; genus Chlorobium; species Chlorobium sp. KB01. Next base: position 28,502 of record NZ_MPJE01000063.1, on the reverse strand, counting down.
TTCAGTCGGGTCTCACAGGCTGCTGAGAGCTGTTTCAATGAATCGGGAGGATATGCGGCATTGAAGGTGGTCGGCGGAAAAACCTATCTCTTCAGTGACCGTCTTGAGTTGAACGGGATTGAGTACCAGGAACCATCGCCCCAGCTTTTTGCCTTCAACTCTCCGATCGGAGCATGTACGACATGTCAGGGTTTCGGCCGTATTGCCGGAATAGACGAGAGTATTGTCGTGCCTGACAAGTCGCTCTCCCTGAAGGAGGGTGCTATAGCCTGCTGGAACTCTGAAAAGTATCGCTGGCACCTTCGTCAGCTTCTTTCGGTTGCCCCTTCGTTCGGCATCCCCCTTGATGAACCCTATGAAAAGCTTTCCCGCGCACACAAGGATATAATCTGGAAAGGGCTTGGTGATGAACGCTTCAAGGGAATCCGGCCTTTTTTTGCAGAGATAGAGAAGGAGTCGGGTTACAAGATGCACTTCAGGGTCTTTTTAAGCCGTTACCGTGGTTATGCTCTCTGTCCGGATTGCGAAGGGAGCCGTCTCAACCCGGATGCTCGTCTTGTCAGGGTTTCAGGACGCCATATCGGTGAGGTTACACGTATGAATATTGCTGAGGCATCAGAGTTTTTTCGCAATCTGGAGATCTCTCCCTTTGACCGCAAGGTTGCTGAAGCGGTTCTGGAGGAGATTATCAAGCGGCTCGGCTATCTGCTCGATGTGGGTCTGAACTACCTTACGCTGGACCGCCTCACGCATACCCTGAGCGGCGGCGAGTTTCAGCGAATCAATCTCTCCACCTCACTCGGATCTCCGCTTGTCGGAGCGATCTATATCCTTGATGAACCGAGCATCGGCCTTCACCAGTGTGACTCCGCGCGACTTATTACGCTTTTACGGCGCCTGCGTGATCTTGGTAATACCGTGGTGGTTGTTGAGCATGACCGTGAAATTATCGAAGCCGCTGATGAAGTGATCGACCTTGGCCCCTATGCCGGACGTCTTGGCGGCGAGGTGGTTTTTTACGGTACGGTTGATGAGATGAAGCGGTCGGGAACCTCCCTTACTGCCGACTATCTCAACGGCAAAAAATGCATACCGGTGCCGAAGGTTCGCAGAAAACCTGATTTTACCGCTTGCATTGAGATTACCGGTGCCATGCAGAATAATCTGAAAAACATTGATGTGCGTTTTCCGCTCAATGTGTTGACCTGTGTTACCGGTGTGAGCGGTTCAGGCAAGTCCACCCTTGTCAATGATATTCTCAACAAGGGGATCATGAAGGAGAAGGTCGGGCTGAAGGAGCAGGTTGGAACTCACCGTTCTATTTCCGGCACATGGATGGTTGACCGGGTCGAGCATGTTGACCAGTCGCCAATCGGCAAGTCAAGCCGAAGCAATCCGGTTACCTACCTGAAGATATTTGACGATATCCGCACCCTCTTCTCCCGGACCAGAGAGGCCAGGGCAAGGGGATGGAAGGCCGGTTATTTTTCATTCAACATTCCGGGAGGGCGTTGTGAAACCTGTGCCGGAGAGGGAAGTGTTCACATTGAGATGCAGTTTCTTGCCGATATTGAGGCGGTATGTGAAGATTGCGGAGGTTTGCGCTACAAACCAGAGACTCTTGAAGTTGAGTACCGGGGTCTTTCGATTGCTGCCGTGCTTGACTTGACGGTTGAGGAGGCGATCACTTTTTTCAAAGAGGAGAAGGCAGTTGCAAGAAAGCTTATGGTTCTTGAAGAGGTTGGACTCGGCTACATCCGCCTTGGCCAGTCTTCAAGCACTCTTTCCGGCGGAGAAGCACAGCGGCTGAAGCTGGCAAGCTTCATTGCCCATGCCGATGCAGCGCACACGCTTTTTGTTTTTGACGAGCCAACAACCGGATTGCACTTTGAGGATATCAACAAGCTGATACTCTGTTTTGAAAAACTTCTTGAGCAGAATAACACCCTTGTTATTATTGAACACAACCCCGACATCATCATGCAGGCAGACTGGATTATCGATCTTGGTCCGGGTGCGGGTGAAAAGGGCGGCTCTCTTGTGGCTGAAGGAACTCCCGAAGCGATCGCAGTGATGGATCACTCTTTGACCGGAAGGTATCTCCGCCGTTCTTCAGAAGCGTAAGGGAAGAATCTGAATCATTTGAGCGGATCATCCTCAAGTGCTCCGCCGTGGAGGCGTATATGCGGATAGTGCGCTCCGGTGCGCTCCACCCATACATCGCATCCCTTGCTGAAATCGCTCTCATTGGCTGCAACCGAGATACGGTTTTTGGCCAGAGCCGTGATCTCATCCAGCATCCGTACGAGCAGCCGGTCCTCTTCAGTGTCGGTATTGTCAACCATTTTCGAGCGGATACTCTCCAGCTTTTCAATAGCCACCTTGCCGATTGTGCAGTAATGTGCGGCACTCAATGCGGATTGTGATTTTTCGTCCATAATTGTCGCTGGTAAAGGGTGAAATACAGACCATTCAGTATAAAGAAAATATTTGGAGTGAAATTTTTTTTTGTTATCATTAGTTGTTCTTTTAGCACTCTCACGCTGTGAGTGCTAAAAGATTAAAAGCGCTCTATTCTAACCAATAGTATCGTACTCATAATCTAAAACACAAACGAGATAAGACAATGAACTTGAAACCCTTAGCTGATCGAGTTATTGTTAAACCTGCACCGGCAGAGGAAAAAACCAAAGGTGGCCTCTACATTCCTGATACCGGGAAAGAGAAGCCGCAGTATGGTGAAGTTGTTGCCGTGGGCGCAGGCAAGGTTGCTGATAGCGGCCAGTTGCTTGAAATGCAGGTGAAAGCAGGTCAGAAAGTGCTCTATGGTAAATATTCCGGCACTGAAGTCAACGTTGAGGGTGAGGACTACCTCATCATGCGTGAGTCTGACATCTTTGCTATTCTTTAACTGTTTCTAACTTTTTAAACCTTACTGGAGGAACGCTTTACAATGACTGCTAAAGATATTCTCTTTGATACCGAAGCCAGAGCAAAGCTCAAGGTTGGTGTCGACAAACTGGCAAATGCCGTGAAAGTTACCCTCGGACCTGCCGGACGTAATGTATTGATTGACAAAAAATTCGGTGCCCCGACCTCAACCAAGGATGGCGTTACTGTTGCCAAAGAGATCGAGCTTTCCGATTCCATCGAGAACATGGGTGCCCAGATGGTTCGCGAAGTTGCTTCGAAAACCAGTGATGTTGCCGGTGACGGTACCACCACCGCTACCGTTCTTGCCCAGGCGATCTATCGCGAAGGCCTGAAGAACGTTACCGCAGGTGCACGTCCGATTGACCTCAAAAGAGGTATTGATCGCGCTGTTAAAGAGGTTGTGCAGGAGCTGAGAAACATCAGTCGCAACATCTCCGGTAAAAAGGAGATTGCACAGGTCGGTACCATCTCCGCCAACAACGATCCTGAAATCGGTGAACTGATTGCCGAGGCGATGGACAAGGTTGGCAAAGACGGTGTAATCACGGTTGAAGAGGCCAAGGGCATGGACACCGAGCTCAAGGTTGTTGAGGGTATGCAGTTTGATCGCGGCTACCTTTCGCCCTACTTTGTGACCAATCCCGAGACCATGGATGCTGAACTGGAAGATCCGCTGATTCTTATCTACGACAAGAAGATCAGCAACATGAAGGAGCTGCTTCCTATTCTTGAAAAATCAGCACAGTCCGGACGTCCTCTTCTGATTATTTCTGAAGATATCGAAGGTGAAGCGCTTGCAACGATTGTTGTCAACAAGCTGAGAGGCACCCTGAGAGTTTGCGCTGTCAAGGCTCCAGGCTTCGGTGACCGTCGCAAGGCAATGCTTGAAGATATCGCCATTCTTACCGGCGGTACGGTTATCTCCGAAGAGAAGGGCTACAAGCTTGAAAACGCAACCATCTCCTACCTCGGCCAGGCTGCCCGTGTTACCATCGACAAGGACAACACGACCATCGTTGAGGGTAAAGGTACTGCCGAAGAGATCAAGGCCCGCATCAACGAGATCAAAGGCCAGATTGAAAAATCAACCTCTGATTACGATACCGAAAAGTTGCAGGAACGCCTTGCAAAACTTTCAGGCGGCGTTGCTGTTCTCAATATCGGTGCATCAACCGAAGTTGAGCTGAAAGAGAAGAAAGCCCGTGTGGAAGATGCGCTGCATGCTACCCGCGCTGCTGTTCAGGAAGGTATTGTTGTCGGCGGCGGTGTTGCCCTGATCCGTGCGATCAAGGGTCTTGACAGAGCGGTTGCAGACAATGAAGATCAGAAAACAGGTATTGAGATCATCCGCCGCGCGCTCGAAGAGCCGCTTCGCCAGATCGTCGCAAACACCGGTACCTCGGACGGTGCTGTTGTGCTTGAGAAGGTCAAGGCCGGAACAGGCGATTATGGTTTCAACGCAAGAACCGAAACCTACGAAAACCTGGTTGAGGCCGGTGTTGTCGATCCTACCAAGGTAACCAGAAGCGCTCTTGAGAACGCTGCATCAGTTGCCGGTATCCTTCTGACAACCGAAGCTGCAATTACCGACATCAAGGAAGACAAGCCTGACATGCCGGCAATGCCTCCGGGCGGAATGGGCGGAATGGGCGGCATGTATTAATCTCCGCTCTCCATCTCTTTTCTTTACAAAGCCATCCCGAAGCAATATCGGGGTGGCTTTTTTTATGGTGTGTATCATCTCAATCCAAAAGAATTTTATACCTTTCAGAAAATTTTGCTAAACCCTATTTTTTTTCAGCCATGAGAGCCGTTGTATTGTTAAGCGGAGGTATGGACAGCCTTGTCACTACGGCGATGGCCCATGAACAGGGGTTTGAACTTGCAGCCATGCATGTCAACTACGGGCAGCGTACCTGGCACAAGGAGCTTGCTTCGTTCAGGGCCATTTGTGATCACTACAATATTGATCGACGTCTTGAAGTTGATGCCGATTTTCTTGCAAGGATCGGTGGTTCATCACTGACCGATCTCTCCATGCCGGTTAGCGGAGCCGATCTTCAGGGATCGGAAATCCCCACCAGTTATGTGCCTTTCCGTAATGCCAATTTCCTCTCCATGGCCGTGAGCTGGTCAGAGGTGATCGGCGCTAACCGTATTTTTATCGGGGCAGTTGAAGAGGACTCATCCGGTTATCCCGACTGCCGCAAAGTGTTTTATGATGCATTCAACAAAGCTATTGCACTTGGTACCAAACCCGAAACGCATATCGAGATTCTGACTCCCCTTATCGAAATGCAGAAGTCCGATATCGTGCAGAAAGGGATGGAGCTTGATGTTCCGTTTGCATACAGTTGGTCATGTTACAAAAGCGAAGGGAAGGCATGCGGCGTGTGCGACAGTTGTGCCCGACGGCTCAGGGCGTTCGAACTGGTCGGTGTCCGCGATCCGATTGAATATGAAGAGAGGCCTCGGTATATTTAGGCGTCACCGCTATTAATTTGTTACGCGATTTGATTACTTCGTTGGGCGGTGCTCGAAATCCTCAAGTACTATGTGTACATTCCGGTTTCTGTGCTCCGTCCGTCTCGTACTCAAACCGCTCACGACAATTTATAGCGGTGACTTGAAGATGTGGCTTTGGTATTGATTGTGAGGGATCCCGTTTCTGCGATAAATTCAGTAATTATCACCCATAAACCAGTTCAACCATGAGTTCTGTCAAAGCGTTTTCTTCGTCGTCCGGGTTGGAGTCGCTCAATGCGAGGTTTAACCAGTCATTCGCTCTCATGGCGATGATCTGGATTCTCGGTCTTGTCGGACATTTTACCCAACTGCAGGAGTGGCCGGCTCTCTTTCTCTATGTACTTGGCTCAATCGGTCTTGTTGTCTGGCGTGGAAAAAGTAACGGGGAATGGCAGGAGATGTTTCTTGCCGGCGGAGATCTGCGCAAGTCGCTTCTTTGGGGTGGCGTTGTCGGTTTTGTGCTGTTTGCAATGGATGTGATAAACACGGTTCTGTATTACAAAAACGGTGGACCACCGATGATGGAGATGCAGAACATCCTTGTAAACAAATCACTGCTTTTTCTCTTTCCGGTGCTGGTGTTAGCTGAAGAGTTTTTGTGGCGCGGTATTATGTTTTCTGCCATGATTGAGAAGGGGTTCAACAAACATCTGACAGTATTTTTAACTGCCATGTTCTATGTTGTCAACCACTTTGCTGTGGCACCCGTCGGCATGAAGGAGCGTGCGTTGATGGCTATGATGGCTTTTCCGATAGGCATTTTTGGAGGATATCTTGTTCTGAAAACCCGAAATGTCTGGGGCAGCGTTCTGGTGCATATGATCACCATGCTCTCCATGATGCTTGATATTTTTGTTATTCCACAACTGTTGCATTGACCGGCTGAGGCTTTATGGCTCAAAACAGAATTACCACCCGTTTGCAGCAGGATGAAAAGCTGCTGATTGCTTACTATATGCCCGAGTTTCCGGTTTCCGGCTCAACACTTCCGGTGCTTGAAGCGCTTGAAGAGAGCGGAGCTGATATTATTGAACTTGGCATGCCCTTTTCCGATCCGATTGGTGATGGTCCGGTGATTCAGGAGGCGGCTCATACAGCCATCAAAAACGGAGTAAGTATCAAAGGTCTGCTTGAACTGGTGCGTCATGCCCGCCAGGGAGAGGGGTGCCGGAGGATTATAGCCCCGATTCTGCTGATGGGTTATTGCAACCCCATCATCGCATACGGGATAGATCGTTTTTTGCAGGATGCCGCTCTGGCGGGAGTAGACGGGTTGCTTATCCCTGATTTTCTGCCGGAGGAGGCCACCCTTTTTCTTCAAAAAGCAAAAGAAGCCGGTTTGACGGTGGTTTTTCTTGTTTCACCGGTTACGCCGCCGGAGAGGATTGAGCTGATCGATTCGCTCTCAACCGATTTTTCCTACTGCCTTGCGGTTAATGCTACAACCGGCACAGCCAAGCTTTCCGATGCGTCAACTGAAGCTGCGGTGGATGACTACCTGAAACGGGTGCGGCTCCATGCGCGGAAAAAGTTTGTCGTCGGATTCGGCATCCGCGACAGGGCAAGGGTGGAGCACATGTGGAGTCTGGCTGACGGAGCAGTTGTTGGAACCGCACTCCTGCAGCATATCGCTCCGGCCTCAACCCCGGCAGAGAGTGCCCGTCTGGCCCGGGAGTTCTGGATTTCACTGAAGTGATGAGTGATGAGGAGATTTTTGGGCCACGAATTACACGAATTGGCACGAATGTAGGGGCGTGTTGCGCCCGCCCTTTTTTGTGTCCACGAATTACACGGCATTGCACGAAAGGTATTCCTCTTTGTCGTTGTTGTCGTTGCCGTCCGTTCAGTTTTTTTTAAAAAAACGGTGGCATCCCGAACTTCAGAGAGGGATCTTCTGGTACTATCTTTGCCGAGATTTCTCACCCGAGTTCCTCGGGATTCGAAATGACCTGTCGCAGTGTTATTTCTCCTTTCGAATAGTTCTCTTTATCATCCCGATCGAAGAGAGGGATCTGATTCTTTATGATTTTTCTTTTCATGCTTTTTCGTCTGTTTCGTGGTTAACATTTTTCTCTTCCAATCCGGAATCCAACATTCAAAATCCCTTCATGACCTCATCTGCTCCACATCTCCCGTCGGTTGATATCATCATTCCCCATTTCAAACGGCGAGACATGCTTGAGCGCTGTCTTGATTCGCTTGCTGAGACCCTCTATCCTGAGATGGGGATTATTGTTGTGGATAACGGAGGGAAACAGGCTGGCCTTGTCTTTATGGTGAAGCGGTACCGCAATGCACGTCTTGTGCGTCTGGAGGAGAACAGGGGGTATGCGGGGGGGTGCAATGAAGGGCTGAAACACTCTGATGCCGACTATGTGGTTTTTATGAATGATGATACCCGCCATGACCCGCTCTGGCTTGATCGGCTTGTTTCTGCGGCTCTTGAGGATGAGCGTACCGGTGCGCTCCAGCCGAAAATTCTTTCCCTGAAGGCTTTCGAAAAAGGTAAACAAGTTTTTGATTATGCCGGAGCCGCAGGAGGCATGATAGACCGCCTTGGTTATCCATGGGCACTTGGGCGTACCTTCTCGGCAATTGAGATGGATCAGGGCCAGTATGATAATGGCAGGGAGATTTTCTGGGCTTCCGGAGTTGCCATGTTTGTCAACAGATCGCTGGCAGAAGGGCTTGGTGGATTTGACGGGGATTTTTTTATGCAGATGGAGGAGATTGATCTCTCCTGGCGCATGAAACTTGCGGGCTACTCGATCCGCTCGGTACCCTCATCAATTGTGCTGCATGAAGGGGGGGCATCGCTGCCGGGCGGTTCGGCGGATAAAATCCGTTTCAACCATCGCAACAACATTTCCATGCTGATGAAGAATCTTGGCGGTGCAAGGCTGCTCTGGGTGTTGCCGATTCGTTTTTTGCTTGAATTTGCAGCCGCGCTTTTCTATCTGACACAGTTTCCGGGCAGTCTGAAAAAATCAGGTGCTGTTTGGCGTGCCATCAGTGAAAATATCCGGCAGATTCCCCCTATCATAAAGAAGCGCCGGGCAGTCCAGAAGATGAGGCGGATCCGGGACAGCGTTATTTTTCGCGACTCTCCGCTGACCTTGTTATTTCGTTACTGAAGCAGTTCAAGGGGTCTTTTTTGCCAGAGTCAATGATGATTCAGCCCGTTTTTTCATGGCAGAAAGCATTAACGGACACTCTTTTTTCTGAACATTTCTTACCGCAAAGCCTGGGGCGAAAAAATCCGGTTTTACTTCAGCCTTGTATGTCAGAAATGTCCCCTTGTCGGGAGGAGAGACCATTAGCAGCCACTCTCCCCGATAGACTTTGAAATCACCGGTGATCTGCTCAAAATTCAGCCGCCTTGGCTTCTCTCCCCACACTCTCATGTTGACAGTAACCGTTTTATTGAAAATGAACATTCCGGATTTGCCCTTCTCAAACATCACCTTCTCATTGCCATTGTCTGAAATGATTCCGCTGTCAAGCACATTCGGGACAAAATTTTTGTGATTGTCGTAGTCTGTAATAACTGCCCAGACGATTTCAGGGGGGGCTGCAATATAGACATCACCCCTGACTCCTGTCACCCCGTTTTCAAGGTGTGACAGAGCAACGATAATCTCCCCGTTGAGCAGCATTGTCCTGGCGATGGAGAGCGTGTCGGATGTAACAGGAGTGACGGGCATGGCTGTCGCCGTCGAAAAGGGAATCGCGTGCAGCGCCATTAACAGCAGCATCGTGATCCATCGTTTTGCTGAAAGGGTTTTTGTCACGGGATTTCGAGTATGTTCATCGTTTCGGAGGCGTTAAATGGCCCCACTTTTCCATATCCTTAACGGCTTCAATAATGCTTTCCTTTACATCCATGAATGAGAGGCCAAGTTCCCGCTTGATTTTAGCATTGTCATAGCGGAAGGTACGGCCTACATTGGTGCGGATATAGGTTCCGGTATCTTTCGGCTGCGTGAATGAGAGCAGTTTCATCAGTAGTGTGCCGGCTTTACCTGAGAGATCGAGCTTCGGGAGCGCATAGTTGCCGAAGCCGGACGATTTGAGCAGTGCAACAAGGTCACGCATATGCATCGCCTCTCCTGAACAGAGATAACGTCCGCTTGCCGAACTGGTTGTGATGGCAAGGATATGTGCTTTTGCAACGTCACGGACATCGACAAAACCCCAGTTTATATCCATGATCCCGGGATAGACTCCGGTCATGATATCACGGATAATCCGGTTTGTAGTGTTGAGCTGAGGCGAGAGCGACGGACCGACGACCATGAAGGGATTGATAACGACAAGGTCAAAGGGAGGCTTTTTCTGCATGATGAAATCCCATGCTGCCCTTTCGGCAAGTGTTTTGGAGTACTGGTATGGGTGGCGCTCAAGAGAGGACATGGTATTCCAGTCTTTTTCGGTGAATACTTTCGAACTCTCCGGTTCATCGGTGATCGCAGCAATTGACGAGGTGAAAACCACTCTTTTGACACTGCCTGATTTCATGCAGCTTTTGAGCACACTCTCGGTGCCCTCAACGGCAGGATCAACCAGATCCTCCTGTGGATTTTTCACATTGATTTCGTAAGGGCTCGCGGTATGGATGACATAGTCGCACCCCTCAACTGCAAGGTCATAGGCGCGCTCCTGCATCAGGTCAGCCTTTACCAGCTCAAGCCGGTCAGAAGCACCGGGCAGATTGAGCAGAAATGGATAATGATCGGCACTTTTTCGGACTGTTCCCCTGACCCTGTAGCCCTCCAGGAGCAAATCCCTTACAATATATGCGGCAATGAATCCGGAGGCTCCGGTAACACATACGGGTTTACTGGTGATCATAATTCACTCTGTACTGAATGGTTGAAATAATCGCTGTTACTTGGCTTTGCTGCTCTTTTCACAAGCTGTCGCTTCTGCCGTTTTTTTGTGCGCCTTGAGTATGCCAGGCATATCCTGCCACTGCACAAAGCTTACAAGAATCGGTGGAGCAAAAAAAAGCGGTCTGATCTCCGCATGGTAGGAGAGTATGGTTCCTTCAAGTGAGTCACTGCTCTCAAGAATCCACTCTCCCCGGTAGACGCTGAAATCCCCCTCTACCTGTTCGAATATGACTTTTTTCAGAAGCTCTTCCCGTAATCGCAACCGAAAATAAACGGTCTTTTCAAAAAAAAAGATGCCGGTTTTTCCCGTCTGATCCAGAGTAACCTCATTTTCTTTTCGCTCCACAACTCTGCTTGCGATAACTTTCGGCAACGTGTTATGGAGATTGTCGTAATCCGTCAGGGCTTTCCATACATGCTCTGCCGGTGCAGCTATCAGGATTTTACCGTCAACTTTTACGATGTCGTGCGGAAGAAATGCAAGCTCAACAATGGGCTCGCCCTCCTTTAGTCGGGATATCTCCCTTGATTGCTGTTCCATATCTCTGTAGATGTAAAGCGTTTTCCGCTCTCTTCCAGGTCAAGCTTGTCTGGTGTTGGGGCATTGCCATCAGAACTCCTGCTCTGCAATGTACGAGCAAGAGCGATACCCTGCAACGACAGTTTCAACAAACGTCATGATGCACTCTGTTATTGAGATTGTTTCATTCACTGCAAGGTGCTGTTTTCGTGAAGCAGGGATAGTTACTTGATCGACTCCACAGCAAAGAGTTCCCGAATGGCGGGGCTGATGTCAGTTGGGCGACCGTTTTTGCGGTCAATGGGGCACAAGACCGTTCTGACGATGGCAAGCGGGCGAAGGTTGGAAGCATGGAGGATTTCGGTGTGGCGGTCGAATGCAAACCGTGAGGCGTTACCGATCCATGTTCGTACCAGAACCGTACCCCCCAACAGGGCTGGCCTTTTATAATCGATCTCATGACGGCGTATTATCCGGATGAGCTTCTCCTGTTCATCCACCGGAGCAATGGTGCTCCAGTGCGCCATTGCAGCCTCCTGCACCCAGCGCAGATAGACCAAGTTATTGACATGGCCAAGCATGTCGATATCCTCCGGCACCAGCCTGATGGTTATGGAAAATCGCTCCTCCGCCATGATTCAGTTTCCCGTTTGAGTGTTGGTGTTGATCAGAACAACAAAGTAAAGAAAAAGAAATCCGGTAACACACATTTGACGGACGTGTATGGGATCAGACTCTGGAAACGCAGGAGTTGTTACTGGCAAAAGTGATTCGCTGTGCCGGATTTTTAGATCTTTCAAGAATAGAAAAGGGTGTGTAACTTTACCGTTATATTTTGACACCGCTTAATCCTTCTTCGTATGATTACCACAGCAACACTTGATTTTCTCCGGGAGCTGAAACTGAACAATGACCGGGGGTGGTTTGAGCTTCATAAGAAAGAGTATCAGCATGCCTACGGAGAGTTTCTTGATACGGTGGTGAAGCTGATTCTGGCGATAGGCGAGTTTGATAAAGAGATTGCAGGGTCGCACCTCGATCCGAAGTCGTGCATTATGCGTATCAATCGCGATGTCCGCTTTTCAAAGGACAAGTCGCCCTACAAAACCAACTTTTTTGCCTTTATCAACAGGGGAGGACGCAAAAGTCCTTTTGGCGGCTACTATCTCCATTTAGAACCGGGGGCATCATTTATCGGGGGTGGAATCTATATGCCGGAACCGGCGGTGCTCGATCTGTTGAGAGGTGAAATCGACCGGCATTTCAGTGAGTGGCACTCCATTATTACAAAAAAAGAGTTCATCTCCCGGTTTCCGAAAGGTGTTGAACCTTCAGGCGCTCTGAAGAGGCCACCGAAAGGGTATGAGGTCACCAATCCCGCCATCGAGTATCTCAGGTTCAAGGGGTACTATACCCAGCAGTTTCTTTCAGACAGGGAGGTAGCCGATCCGGCTCTGGTCTGTCGCATTGCAGATGCCTTCCTCATCTCCAAACCGATGATTGATTTTCTCAACAGGGCACTGTAGGTGTATCCCCTTACGCCGTTTTCTTGTTGTGTTTCCGTGTTCATTATTACGTATATTATCCTTGTTTTTTGGTGGTTCATATACAGTATTTGCTGCAGAATCCTCCGAATCGTCTGAGCATCTTTCAGTTGTTTTAACCGACTAAACAGCTTCAATCAATGGAAGAAAATTCCACCAAAACCGAAGTCCGTTTTGCTGTTGTCATGTACGGCGGCGTTTCCCTGGCGATTTATATGAACGGTATTGCGCAGGAGCTGTTGCGGATGGTCAGGGCAACGGCAACCAAAGATGCGAACAATACGCCGCTGATTGATTACCGTGATCTTGACCATGTTGAAGTGGTCTACAGAAAACTTGCCTATTGCAGTACTTCGCGGCTGGACGAAGGGAGTGAACGCAAGCTGCTTGAGTCCAATGCTCCTCTTCACCGAAAGTTCGTTATCGATATCATTTCAGGAACATCAGCGGGGGGGATCAATGGTATTTTTCTGGCAAAGGCACTGGCAAATCGCAAGAATATTGACGGGCTTAAAAATCTCTGGATCACAGAAGGAGATGTCAGCCTGCTTCTCAATGACAAAAATTCAGTCAAGGCTACAAATCTGAAACTGCAGAAGGAACCGGCATCGCTCTTTAACAGTCAGAGGATGTACCTCAAGCTTTTTGATGCTTTCAACCAGATGGAGAGTGGTGGGGATGTCAAGGCAGCGCCTGATGAATATGGCTCATATGTTCGTGAACTCGATCTGTTTGTTACGGCAACAGATATTCTTGGCCTCACGCTTCCGATGAAGCTATCCGACTCTACAATATATGAGCGGAAATACAAAAATGTTTTCCGGTTTACCTATTCCGCAGCCACAGATCAGATATGGAACGATTTTATAGGCAGTAATAATCCAATGCTGGCATTTGCTGCCCGTTCGACCTCCTCTTTTCCCTTCGTCTTTGAGCCGATGTGTTTCAGTGATATTGATGCAGTTCTTGACAGCATGAAGTTGGGCGAAAAGTTTTATTCAGCAAATCCATACTCTGACAACCCGAAATGGCAACGGTTTTTTAAAAATTATCCGCACACTGCAGTTAATGGCACCATTCCCTATATGAGCCGTCCCTTTGGAGATGGCGGCTATCTTGATAACAAACCCTTTACCTATGCGATCGATACGATTTCAGAACGTTCTTCTGATTACCCGATAGAACGGAAGCTGCTTTACATTGAACCTGCTCCGGATAATCCTGAACTAACTGTGGAGAAGGTCGGCAAGCCAGATGCCATTGAAAATTCGCTGGCGGCCCTGCTCAAACTGCCGAGAGCCGAAACCATCAGGGAAGATCTCGATAAAATATTTGAGAGGAACCGCCTGACCGAACGGGTTGAGCGGATAATCAGCAATATAGAGCGCGACCAGATGGCTCTGCGGGGAGAATACGTGAGCTATCGGAAATGGCAGCCAAAAAACGCCACAGAGGTTCCTCCCCTGTGGACAAAGAGCACCTTGAGCGATGAGGAGTGGGATCAGCTTGATCTTGAAGATATGACCAACCGAAGGGGGCCGGGGTATGTGGGATACCACAGGCTGGAGATATCGGTTGTTACTGATGATTTCGGGCGGTTGCTCACCAGGGTTGCCGGTTTTAATGAGGAGTCAAACTATTTTCTTGTGTTCCGCTATCTTTTGAGGGCATGGAGAGAGCGGAGGTACACTGACTATCATGAAGATGACCATAAAGATGTCCCGCCAAAGCAAACACTGAATGCATTTCTCAATGCATTTGACCTGACCTATCCAATGAGAAGGTTGAAGTTCCTGATTCGTCAGATTGACCGGCTCTCTTGTTTGGACCCGAAAAAATATATTGAGGAGATAGATAACTATTCTGTATGGATGGCTCAGGTTCCGGGAAGTGTCGGACTTAACCGTGACAATAGAGAGGATTGGATTGTTCAATTCAGGGCTGAACTTTTTCAAATCAGACGGGAACTCAACAGGCAACTTGTTCTTTTGGTGAAAGCTGGCAGGGAACTGCGTTCACGATTTACCCCTGGGCAGGTTCTGCCTGAGGCCGCAAAAGTGAGCCCGATTTATGACAAGTTGACAGAACTGATTGAGTGTCTGGTCAGGGGCTGTGAAATACATAGCCGCCCTCAGGGGAGTGCTGTACACTCTTCGCCGGATGCTTCTGTACCGAATCCTGAGAAGAGGTTTCAGACTGTGCTTGAGTATTTTTTTGGCAGAACGGCAGATTCTGATATGACAAGTGCTCACTCCACGGTTATCGATGAACAGAACGGAGAAGAAAAGGCCCGAAATATTCTTGAAGGTAACGAGCAGCTTCAGGCTCTGCTTGATGAAATTAGTGTAATTGTTAAGGCTGAGCTAAAGCGTTCAATTTCTGCAAGCGATGAGGCTTGCCGCAAGGCGCTGACGGGCGAATGCAGAGCCCCGGCAAGAGAAGTTGCTCAATCGATTCTCCTTGCGTACTACCGTAAATACAGCGATTTCGATATGATTATTTTTCCTGTTATCTATGGTACCGGAGGTGGGGAGGGTGACTGGATCGATGTTTCAAGGGTAAGCCCCGAGGATGCAAAATTGCTCATTGATGAACAGAAAATGAAGCTTCACAAGCTTGCGGGCACCTCCCTCGGTAATTTTGGCGCTTTTATGGAGAAGAGGTGGCGACAGAACGATATTATGTGGGGGCAGCTTGATGGTGCCGAGCGAATTATTTCTGCACTCATGCCTGACAGGGAAGCGGCTAAATCATTTACCGGTGAGGCCCAGGCTGCCATTGTACTTGAAACCATTGCCCCGATGGGCAGAGAGGAGAAGTACGACCTGCTTGTTGAACCATTCATGCGTCCCGATAACGGTCAACCTGATCCGGAAGTTCTCACTGCATTTATTTCTGCACTCAGGCAAAATGCCGGTGATGCTGTCCGAACAGGCCGCGATACTGCATATGCATTCAGAACAATCGACGAGGGGGAACTTCGGGATCATTACCTTGCAAAATTCAGGACAAACAAAGGACTGGAACCGGAAGGTGCCCTGAAAAATGCAGCGAGGGCGACGACTGTCATGGGTAAAATGCTTACCGGAATTGCAGACAATAAAAGTTTACCCGGAAGAACATACATCCCGCTGTTAACGAATTCCGGACGATTTTTCCTTGGCCTTGTAGATGCGGCTATTCCTCGCAGTTTTTCGAATCTGATATTCAGACACTGGATAAATCTTCTCTATCTTTTCGCGGTGGTGATGTTTGTCGGTGGGTTTGTTTTTGTAAACGATTCTGTACAGCGCTTTGCTATTTTCGCTTTTGCCTTGACTGGTTCAGTTCATGTTATCATGTTATGGTTGAACAGTCTGATTCTTTTCAGGAAAAGCTGGACAATGCTCTTAAAAAGCATGGCATTTGTACTGGTTGTTCTCATGATGATTTCCGGTTTCACTTTTCTCTATGCGCTTCTCGGATTTCAGGATAATTTGTGGGCTTATTTTATTGGTTTGCATGACTGGTTGAACAATGACATATGGCATCGCAAACCTGTTTGATAAAAATATTCAAGCCTGGTGCCAGCCAGTTATGGATTCGGCCACGCTCTCAATGGTGTTGATGATAAGTGTCGGCTTAATCTCCCAGGGATCCATGACGAGATCCGGGAAGCGCTGGAGCCATATGGCCTGCATCTCTGCGGCTCGGGCGCCAATGACATCAAACGGGTTGGCTGACACCAGCCAGCTCTTTTCGGCTTGTGCGGATGCACGGTCGAGAAAGTGGCGGTAGACTGCCGGGTCGGGTTTGAAGGAGTGCACCTCATCGACACTGATGATATCAAGAAAGTAACCACCTATTCCTGCCCGGTCGAGCAGCAACTCAATATCGGATGCTTTCCCGTTGGAAAAGGCATAGAGCCTGAACCCGGCATCTTTTGCTTCCTCAAGCCCCCTCTTTACATCATCAAAAGCGGGCAGAGCTTTGTATGCAATGAGCAGCTCCTCTTTTTCTTGTTCTGTGAGAGCGACGCCGAAGGAGAGAGCGGCATAATCGAGCGCTTGCGCGGTACAAACACCAAAGTTGAGGTACTTTTGCATCAGACCGCGACGGAATGAGTATTCAAGCTGTTTCTCCCGCCAGAGCTTTGAAAATGGCGCGGCGTTGTCGCCGACGTGTCGCTGAAGCATGCCGATCAGGCCGTGAGTATTGATCAGGGTGCCATAAACATCAAACGCGATTGTTACTTTTTCGCTCATGATTGGGCCTCATTTCGTTCGTTTTGCCGTTCAATGCATAAGTAGCTTTTTTCTTGCCTTCAGGATAGCTGTTTTTCTGCTTCTGTCCACTGCATGACCCCGAGTGCCATGAGCGTGACAATGAAGAACCCGGTGGTAAGGGGGAGTACGGTGCCGTTGTAGTTCAGGCCGATTGCCGTGCCGACGATGAGTGAAATAAAGGTTGAGAGTGAACCGACAATACCGGATCCGATACCGGCAATGCTGCCGAGGGTCTCCATGGCCAGTGCATTGAGGTTTCCGAAAAGAATGCCTGTACTGAAAAAGGTGAGAGACAGATAAGCCATGAGCTGCCACAGGGGGGGGGGATGGTTATTCTGCAGCAGTATCATGAGGAGGAATGATGCCGACATGGTGCCGATGGTCAGGAGTGCCCCGCGTGAGAGCAACTGCATGGTGTGATGCAGTAAAAGCCGCGCATTGACAAACGATGCGCAGCCGATCGAGAGTGCCAGAGCGGCAAAATAGAGCGGAAAAAGAGTGCCGAGAGCATACTCTTCCTGAAAAATCTGCTGCGCAGAGTTCAGATAACCGAGAAAATAACCGGACACAAGACCTGCGGTTACGGTATAACCGATTGCACTGCGGTTCTTTAGAATTTTGCCAATAGTGGATGTCATTCTCTTAAACGAAAAGGGAATCCGGTTTTCCGCCATCAGGGTTTCGGGTTGCCGGAGTGCAAACCAGAGAAGCGAGAGCAGTGCAAGAATAAGAAACATTGCAAAGATCGCACGCCAGCCGGAGAAGAGCAGTATTCCCTGGCCGAAAGCAGGAGCGACAATCGGCACGAGAATAAAGATGGTCATGACGAATGACATGACACGCGCCATGGAACTCCCTTCGTACCGGTCGCGGACAATAGCAATGGAGATAATGCGGGGGCCTGCGGTTCCGAATCCCTGAAGGAAGCGACCTGCAAGCATGACCGGAAAGTTTGTAGCAAAGAGTGAGAGCAGGCAGCCGGTGATAAAGATTGTGTAACCCAGATAGATCGCCGGTTTGCGCCCGGTGCTGTCGGATATCGGGCCGTAGAGCAACTGGCCAGAGGCCATGCCGAGAAAGAGTATGGAGAGGATGAGCTGGTTTGCATTCTCATCATGGACACCCAGCTCCTTGCCGATATCAGAGAGCGCAGGCAGCATGGTATCAATCGAAAGGGCGACCAGCGACATCATGATGGCCGTCAGGGTTATGAATTCAGCAAAACCCGGTTCACTTCTTTTCTTGTGCTTCATACGGTTCCGTTTCTCATGTATCAGCCGTAGAGGGGTTCGGCGTGGATAATAACCCTGTAGGCATAGGGCAGGGAGTGGTAGATAGCACCTTCAAGCTGGCTGGTGAGTGAGTGTACCTCCTCAAGCAGTGCTTCATCGTCAAATGAGCAGTGGAGGGTGATGAAGAGCTTGCCGGTGTCGGATTTGCGGATCTGGATGTCGTGTACATCCTGAATTTTTTCAATAGTTTTTGAGACCGCAATGATTGTTTCGCGTACAACGGTTTCCGCTCCGTCTGAGAGGGCGGTGGTGCTGTGTTCCTCGTTACGGAGCGGGTCGAGATGGATGCAGATATCAAGCTCTCCGTCGAACTCCCGGTGCAGTTCCTCTTCCAGCGCACTTACGGTATCGTGAGCCTCTTTTATGGTAAGCTTCTGGTCGATTTCGACATCAAACGTGATAAACTTTTTCTGCTCCGAAAGATTGGTCGAAATGTTATGGGCGTGCAGGTTGTGGTTCAGGCCGATCACATGCACCCTTTCGGCGATGGTTTCGCTGTTGAGGGCAATCGGGCGGGTGTTGATGATCATATCGGCCAGGGTGAACTCTTTACGCACCTTCTGCTCGATTTCGGCACAGATTTTCTGAACTTTTTCAACAGAAAGTGTCCTGTTGACACTGACACCCATCTCCACAAATATCTGGGGGCCACTTGGCTTTACCCTCAGCTTGTCAATGGCGATTACTCCGGCGACACTCATGGTCATCTCTTCAATCCGGTCCGCAAGCCCTTCAGGTGCAGCATCGGTCAGGACATCGATGGTCTCTTTGCCGAGACGGAACGCGGCCCACAGGACTACCAGAGCCACAGCAATACCGGCAACCGCATCGGCCCAGGCGATACCGAGAGAGACAAAAACAAGCCCGAGGATAACGACTGCTGAACTGAGAATGTCAGAGCTGAAGTGGAGTGCATCGGCCTCAAGCGCCTGGCTGCCGGTCTCTTTCGCAACCTTTTTCAGGGCTATTGATCGGGAGATGTCAACGACAATGGAGATGGCCATAACGGCAAATGCATACCAGGTGACCTCGATCTCTGTTGTTCCGGCAATCAACCGCTCGATGGCGGCATAGATGATCCATGCGCTTGTCACAACAAGAAGGCCGGTTTCGATCAGGGCGGAGACACTCTCCACCTTTGCATGCCCGTAATGGTGTTTGCTGTCAGCCGGTTTGCCGCTCATTCTTACGGCGTACCAGGTGAGCGAAGCAGCTCCGAAGTCGAGGGCGGAGTGTGCGGCTTCGGAGATGATGCCGATACTGCCGGTCAACAGGCCGACGATGAGCTTCATAGCCGTAAGCAGGAGGCTTGCTACGACCGAGCTTATGGCAACCTGTTGTTTTTTGTGAGCGTGTTCCATCTCTTTTTGTCTTTCAACCCTGTTCTCATTGGTATACAGAGCGCTGTCCATGCTGTTCGCCGGACTTCAATGTACGCAGGAGGCGTGAAAGACAAATTATTTATTTTCAGCTTCACCTCAGCAGATCGGGAACTCCCCGCGCGCAAGGCGGCCGGTGAACTTTGTGATATCGGCAAGTTCTGCATCGATGATGGCAGTGACGTTATCCCTGACATCGTTGAGCGTTACACCCTGCGAAGTGGTAATTCGTGCTGAAGCGGCAAGGGGGCGGTCGAGAGGTTTGCCGATCTGGCTGCAGAGCAGGATCGACACATCCTCTACTCCCTCAATCTCCCTGTAGATGCGGGCGGCAATTTCAGAGGCAAGTACATTATAGATTTTTCCGACATGGCTTACCGGATTTTTACCTGCTGCTGCCTCAAGAGTGAGGGGTCGCTCGAATGCGATAAGCCCGTTTACCCTGTTGCCGCGCCCGACCTCTCCTCCGTCAGCGCCCTCTGCCGAGGTGCCGAGCACGGTCAGGTAGATACCGCCTTCACCCCTCGTCGGGTCGTCGAGTGTGTTGAGTTCAACGGTTATTCCACTGAAAGGCATGCACTTTGCTGCAAGAACGTGCTTCACGGCGTCAAGTACGGCGGCTTTCCGTTCGAAATAGTGTGCGGGAGAGAGGATAAAGCGGTCAACAAAAGCCATGGCAATGGTAAGGGTGAGGTGGTTGCGGTTTCTGTACCCCATGATCTTGATATCCTCACCGGTTTCAGGAAAAGCCTGCTTGAATCCCGGTGAGTTGAGATAGTGTTCAATCTCAAGCACAACTTTTTCGGCATTGCTGAGCGGTGCATAACCAGCTCCGACAGAGGTGTCATTTGCTCCGATCACGCTGCGCGCAAACAGGTCGGTAAGCTCTGCCGAACCGGGTTTGATTTCGTTCTGGAAGCGTACATGGATATCAGGATCGACAAAACGCAGGTGCTTTTTCAGCCAGTTTTTTGCGGCCTCTTCTGCGATTTTGCCGACAGGGATGTGCACTCCTCTGAAATTAATGGTTGCCCTGTCGCCGAAAATGATCTTCATCGGCTCCAACACACGGCCGCCACCCGGTTTTACAAGGGTTCTTCCGGCTACAAGCAGCCCTTTGTCGAGGTTGTGATGCAGGATTTGTCCGGTTCGCTCAATATATTCCCGGCAGAGGCTCAGGCATACTGACTCCATTATCGAGTCGCAGATGGTATCGGGATGTCCGGTTCCCTTGCGTTCGATCAGTTCAATCAGCCGCATTCCGGCGGGAGTGGTTCCTGCCGCTTCGACGGTGATGTTTCGCAGAGTGTTCATGCAAAAGGCCTCTATCTGTTCAGCCGATAGACGAATACTGATGAATGTATCCGGTGTATCTCATTTACTGCGTAAATCCGATCATTCGCGAGCTAACCTCCTTGCCGCGAATGAAGGCCTTTCAACGGTCAATAAACACTGTCAGTTAAATCAAGGATCGCCTCAAGCTCTTCCCAGAGAGCTTTATAGGCTTTTGCCGCCGGAGCGTTCGGCGAAACGGCATGGATTGGTGCCCGGTAGATTCCCATTTTCTCAACATCCGAACTGTAGGGTATCGTTTGTGAGAGAAAATTCGGGTAGTCACGGAATTCACTGAGAATATCGCGGTGCATTTTTTTCTGTTTTTCCACCATGGTGAAAAATGGCCGGATTCTTGAGCTGTCAAGGTTATGCGTTTCGAAGAACTCTTTTAGCTGGTTGTAGGTGCGGATGGAGAGTGTTGTCGGGATCATGGGAACAAGGATCACATCCGAAGCGGCAAAAACACTTTCGGAGAGCAGGGTCAGGTTTGGCGGGCAGTCAAAAAAAATAACCTTGTACTCTTCGCTCAGTTCCTTGATGTTTTTTTTGAGTTTTTTCTTCGGATTTTTTTCTTCGAAAAGTTCAATATCGAGATTCCGGTACGAAAAGTCTGATGGGAGCAGGTCAAGATGTTCAAAATCGGTGGCCTTGATGTTGCTGTATATTTTGTTGCTTCCCTTGAGAAACTTTTCGCTGTTGTACTTTTTTGAGGCCGCAATCCTGAAGTAGTATGAGCTTGCCCCCTGGGGATCAAGGTCGCAGATGAGTGTCGGAGAAGTATGCAGGGAAGCAAGATAGGAGAGGTTTACAGCAGTTGCGGTTTTACCAACACCTCCTTTGATGCTATAGAGTGCTATTGTTTTCATTTTCTTTCCGGAAGGTTAAGAGTTCATGCATGAACTTCGCGGTTTGCTCATCATCGAAACCTCTGAAGGTATCGTGAAATTTCCGGCGTGTTTCTTCCTGCTTCTGATAAAGGATTGCGATTAATCCGCCAGTTGTGGCTGCAAGTAATGTATGTTTTTTTTCTGTTTCCATTAATACCAGGCGTTTTTCAAGAAATGAGATTTGCACCGAAAAATCGGTAAAGTTGCCAAGGTTTTCCTGAAGCTCCTTAAGCTGCCCTATGATTGGAGCAATTGTTTTATTTGGAAAAATCGATGAGAAGAACTCAAGCAGGTAGCGAAGTTTTTTACAGTCTATGCGAAGTGTATGAAGCTCTTTGTCCGTTGTTTTTCGGCCGATCTTACGACCATCCCGAATCACTTTTTTCCATGCTTTTTTTATCGTTGCTTCAGCTATTGTGGACGTGGCAAGGGTTGCATTTGGTGCCTTCTCCTGCGACGGCAGCTCTTTCTTGTTGATCCACTCATCCCACTCTTTCAGGAAGGATCTGTATTTTATCGATGCAAGGTGACTGCAAAACTCTTTGTGCAGTTTATTGCGTTTTGCTGTGATTTCGCTGAAGAACTCTTTGAGTGGCGGCTGCAGCACCGGAGGGAGATACCCTAAATAGTTCGTTTGGTGGAGCAGGTAGACATCCATATCACGCAGTTCATTAGTCCGTTCGCCGATATCCTTGAGCGCATTGAGGAAATAAGCGCTTTCTTCAGGATTGAACACTCCCTTGAGAAGCATTAACACCGATCTGGAACGGCGGATGGCGACGCGATAGTCGTGCAGAAACTCAGTATCGATATCCCTGCTGATACCGGTTTCGTTCTGCTTGACAAGAGTAAAGGTGCTCTGTAGCATCCTTCGGGCATTTTCATGAATCATCGCATGCTTATCAAGCTGTAAATGGATTTTTGACGCATATCCCTTTACATTCAGCCCGGCCTCTTTCATCAGTATCAGATAGAGATCCCGGTACTCCACAATTTTTCGGGATTCATAATTGCTGGACAGCCACGTTTCAAGTTCCTCCACCTCATTACTGAACCCCTTGAGCGGTTTCAGTGCATAACCTTGACAAAAAGGATTTTGGCCTGGATATTCCGCAAGATGCCATGATTCGGAAAAAAACGTGCCTATGGTTTTGTTTAGGCCGTCAAGGATGCTGTAGGTTTGCGATAACGTTGTGAATACGCACAGCTTGATGAATGCCCTCATATCTCCGCACGCACCAAGCAGTTTTTTTAGTTTGCATTCAGGTAAACGGGACGGAAAAAATACGGTGGGGTTTCCGCGAAAAGGGATGTATGCGGTTTCACTGCCGGAATGGAGAGCAGTAATATACAGGGAGCCTTCTTTTTTTATAACGGCCATCCCGTTTTCGAATGCCAGCCAGTCAAAAGTATCATAGTAAACCGACTCTGCCTGTCGGGATGAACATTGTACAAGCTGCCATCCCGCAGCATGCATTTTTTCCTGATGCAACCATGGTGAGTGCAGGTGATTTGGACTCAACACTATTTTTGTTGGAGTGACACCCATCCGTTTCTGACATTTTGAGGAGTTATCCACCATCAAGGGAAAAAAACGGTCCCGATGGCAACAGATATATTTAATGGATTGGTTGATCCGATGTGTCGGGACTCATAATAATTTAAAGAGGAGCTTCAATGTAGAGTCCCTTTACCGTGCAAACCGCGCGAACTTTTTTTTCATTAAAGAGTCCTGCGTCTTCGGTGCAAATAAAATTACCGCCTACTTTTTTTATTGATCCGTCAAGCGTCAAAAACGGATTTCCTGTGCAGTCAAAATTGCCTTTAATCTTTTTTACGGAGCCTTTCAGTGATGTTAACTTGTTTTTTGAACAGACAAAATTGCCCTTGACTTTTTCTGGAGCCCCTTTGAGCGATGTCAGACAATTATCTGAACAGTCAAAATTTCCACTTACTTTCTCAGAACTCCCGTCAAGTTTTGTTAACTGATTATGTGAACAATCGAAATCAATAACTTCCTGAGGAGCGCCAATGAGCGAGCTGATCTGGTTTACGGCACAAGAAAAATTACCCCCGACCACTTCAGGTGCTCCCTTCAGGGATGCAAGCTGATTGTTTGAGCAGACGAAATCCCCATATACTTCAACAGGTCCGCCTTTGAGTGACGTTAACCTGTTGCTGTCGCAGGAAAAATCACCAAGAATAAACGCGGATACTCCAGCAAGAGAGGTTAGTTTATTGTTTGAGCAATCAAAATCTCCGAGAACCTGATCCGGAGCACCGTCCAGCATTTTCAGGTGATTGATCGAACAGTCACAATCAAATACTTCGCCCGGAATGCCTTCCAGCGAGGTCAAGTGGTTATCTGAACAAATGAAATCTCCACCCACTTTGTTGGGTCCGCCAAGCAATGTTATCAGTTGGTTTCCTGAACAGTCAAAATTCCCCTTTACCTTTTTCGGCCCGCCTTTAAGTGAGGCCAGGCGGTTTCCCGAGCAATCGAAATCACCATGTATTTTATGCGGAAGACCTTCGAGTGTCGTCAATTGATTGTTTGAACAATCGAAATGGCCATATACCTCTAAAGGGCCCCCTTCAAGTGATTTTAACCGGTTTCCCGAAGCATTAAAATGGCCCGCTATGATCTCCGGGCATCCTTCAAGAGAGGTTAGCCCTTTGTTTGAACAGTCGATATTTTCTTTGCCATCGACCCCGATCATGATATCCTGAAACGTTATTTCTCTTGCTTTCATCTTCGCATACATCACAAATGATCGTTTTATTGTAATCGTTTTATTCTTTCAGAGAGTCGATGAGGTTTTGATAAAAATCCCCTTTGTGACGGACAATTTCGCCTGTCACCAGATAGATCACCTCACGGGCAATCATGGTGGCATGATCAGCCATACGCTCGATGTAGCGGGAGATGCTCAATGCGGCCATAAGCTCATCGACAGGCGAATCAGGACTTTTCATCAACAGGGTAACCCTTTTGAAGACCGTGCGGTGCATCACATCAATCTCTTCATCCAGGGCACACACCTGATCAGCAAGCCGTCTCTCCTTTGAGATGAAAGCCTGAATGGATTTTTTCACCATCTCGCCCGCATGTACTCCCATCTTTTCAAAATCAAACGATTCAAGCATTTTGGGACTGATTTGCGGCATACGGTCGATAATGTGAACGGCCAGGTCACCGATACGCTCAAGATCATCATTGATTTTTATAATGGTGACTATGGTACGCAAATCTCTGGCCACCGGCTGCTGCAGGGCAAGAAATGCCAGACAGCGCTCTTCAAGCCGTACCTCGGCTGCATCAATCTCGTCATCGACCAGCCTGATACGGCGGGCACTCTGTTCGTCCTGGTGCTTGACTGCATGCAGAGCATTGAAAAAGTTCTCAAGCACCTTGTCGGAAAGTTGTACGAGAACAAGCGAGAGCTCTTTTATAAGTTCATGAACCGGGCGGTCTGACATAGGAGTGAATAGGTTTCGTTAGCTGAATCTTCCGGTGATATAATCTTCGGTCATCGAATCCCTGGGATTGGTGAAGAGCTGTGCGGTTGAAGCGTGCTCGACCAGCGACCCCTCATAGAAAAACATGGTGTAATCCGAGACCCGTGAAGCCTGCTGCATGTTGTGGGTCACAATCATGATGGTATAGCTGCCCCGCAGCTCCTGGATCAGATCCTCTATTTTAGCCGTAGCTTTCGGGTCAAGCGCCGAGGTGGGCTCATCAAGCAGCAGCACTTCAGGCTCAACGGCAAGCGTACGGGCAACACAGAGTCGCTGTTGCTGGCCTCCGCTGAGACCGAGGGCATTCTTGTCGAGCCGGTCGCACACCTCGCTCCAGAGCGCCGCCTTTTTCAGACTCCGTTCGACAATATCTCCGAGAGTTTTTTTGTCATTTATACCATGCAGACGCGGGCCGTAGGCGATGTTGTCAAAAATGGATTTCGGGAAGGGATTGGGTTTCTGGAATACCATGCCCACCTTCTTGCGCAACAGCACCTCATCGGTATACTTCCCATAGACATCGTTATTGTCAAAGAGCAGGGCTCCGGTGGTATGACAATTTGGAATCAGGTCGTTCATCCGGTTTATGGAGCGTAAAAAGGTGCTCTTGCCGCAACCGCTCGGGCCGATTATGGCCGTCACATATTTTGAGAGAATATCGGCACTCACTCTCTTTACCGCCTCAAACTCACCGTAGTAGATCGAAAACTCTTTGGCTACAATGTGCGGGGTACCTCCACCGGTTATCTTCTTCCGGGCCGGGGGCAGATAGATCTCCCTGGTGGATTTCTTTACCGGTACATCCGGAGCTGTTACCGTAACATCATCTGTCATGGGCATTATTACTTTAGCCTTTTAATTTTTTGGAGATACGTGCTCTCAATACAATCGCCGAGAGATTCAGGAGCAGAACAATACTCACCAGCGCAAGCACCATACCGTACTGGACATGGCGGATCTGGGCGGCGGCTTCATGCTCACTGGCAAGGTTGTAGATGTTCCATGAAAGCGCCGGGGTCGGAGAGGAGAAGACATCGGCCAGACCAATCGCGGAACCGACACTGACGGCGGCGGTAAAGATAATCGGGGCGGTCTCTCCTGCTGCACGGCCGAGACTGATCACCCCGCCGGTCAGAATTCCGGGGAGCGCTGCCGGAAGAATCACGGTGGCAATGGTGTTCCATTTGGTTGACCCGAGACTGAGCGATGCTTCACGATAGGTTTTCGGTACGGCAAGTATCGCCTCTTCAGCCGCTCGGATAATGGTCGGCAGAATCATGATCGCAAGCGTGAGCGAACCGGCAATAACGCTTTTCGATTCGGACACCTTCAGGGTGTTGATAAAAAAAGCAAGACCGAACATGCCGAACACAATACTCGGCACTCCGGCAAGCGTGCTGTTTGCGCTGCGCAGCATGCTGTTGAAAAAACCGGATTTGGCGTATTCGGTAAAGTAAACCGCCGCAACAACACCAAGCGGAAAGGCAAAGAGCATGGCTCCGACGGCAAGGAAAAAGGTACCCTGAATTTCCGGCCAGATACCTCCGAAAATATGGGAGTCAACCGAGCTGTCGGTAATGAATCCCCAGTAAACCGTAAACTCCGGAAGCAGCATGTTTGACATGTTCTCCCTGACGTAGGGAAAGAGTTTGACAAGGGAGGTTCCTGCAAAGCTCTCACTGCGGTTTGCAAAGTACTCTTTCGACATGGCATTGGGATCGGAGTTATCCCATTTCGTTTCATAGAGCAGGTCGTGCAGCTTCTCCCCGGCTTTCTCCCACCGTGTCTGACCGTACTTGAAGCGGGTCAGCATCGGTTCAGGGTCACCCGGAAGAGGGCCGAGCAGTGCCTGCACGGCCGTTTTGACCTGCCCGTATTTCGGGCGGTACTCATCCTGGCGCTCAGGCGTCATTGCTGCCATTTCACTCTCGAACCCGGCAAGAATCTCGTAAACCTTTGCCCGGTATCGATCTGAAGAGGCGATCTCTCTCTCCAGCTCCCGGCTGTCACCCCGGTTGAACTCACTCAGCAGCATTTTGCGGTGCTCAACCGTACCGGTAAAAAACACGGCTCCGAGCCCGTTGGTTACAATCGGCACCAGCACGACCATCAGGGCGAGCGCCATAATGACAATTGAGCCGATACCGACAGCGGTGAACGAACGATCCAGAAGTTTCCTGGTTCCGAGATTCATAACAACAGGGTTAAATGAGCAATATGCGGCAGCTACACTCTCCGGAACCTACTGGCCGGAGAGGATTTTGCGCTGGCGCACCACAATTCTTTCACTGACGAGATTACAGATAAAGCTGATAACAAGCAGAAGCAGTCCCATGGCAAACAGGACGTGATAGCGGGCTGAACCGGTTACCTGGTCGGCCTCGCCCATATCACCGGCAATGGTCGCGGTCAGGGTTCTGATTGCTTCAAGGTAGTTGAACCAGGGCTCGGGAATGTGGGCCGAGTTGCCGGATGCCATCCAGACCACCATGGTTTCACCAAGTGAACGCATGATACCGAGAATGACGGCCGCAAGAATACCGCTGCTGGCCGCCGGAAGAATTGTTTTCACAATTGTCTCGGCCCGTGTGGCTCCGAGCGCATAACTGCCCTCACGAATATCACGCCCGACCGCCTGAAGGGCGTCTTCGGAAACACTGACAATGGTCGGCAGTGCCATAAAACTCAGAATAATGGAGACGTTCAAGGCATTGGTACCGGTCAGAATCTCGATGGCATGCAGAAGGGTGCCTACGCGATAGAGCAGCCCGGCCGAAAGCAGGCCGAAGAGGAGTACCGATAACAGGTTGAACAGTTTACGCCGCGCAGGGTCTTCAATACGGGTAGTCAGCAGGTCGGACAGGACAATAACAAAGAGCACCGCGAAGGGAGCGGCAAGAACCCACCAGGCCCACATCAACAGAGCGCCTCCTTTGTCCTGAAGCAGCGGAGCAAGAACAACGAGAGCAAAAAAACCGAACGCTACCGAGGGAATGGCGGCAAGCATCTCGATGACCGGCTTGGCATACTGGCGAATGGAAAACGGAAGAATATCACTCAAACATATTGCGGCAGCTATACCCATCGGAACGGCAATCATTGCCGAGCCGAGCGTCACCATCAGACTGCCATAGATAATTGATAGGGCACCGAATTTCCCCGGATCATCAGCCGGATACCACTCCGTAGTGGTAAAGAATTCGCTGAAGCCCCTCAGCTCAAAAAACGGGATGGCATCGCGGGCAACAAAATAAAAAATAAACAGGACGACAACGGCCACAAACGAGGCCAGTACCAGCAGAAGAAGCTCTCCTGCCCTGTTTACTGCCTTCTGTATGGTTCGCTTGCGGCTGCTTACCACAAAGGTGTTTGTGCGGTTCCGCTCACCGACCCTCTCTTCAGCCATAAC